>DASQZS010000044.1:0-8815 GCA_035638535.1 Candidatus Acidiferrum sp. | reverse complement strand
CGGAATCCTTTCAGTCTATTTTTATTCCACTAAGATTGCAAATTTCGGATTCGGTGAAGTTTTACTGGTCGTTAAGGGCACGCTTATCGTGGTTGGAAGCTACTATGTCCAAAGTCTCGCTTTCGCCACGACGCCAATCCTGGTCGGGATCATAATGGGGTTGCTCTCGTCATCAGCGCTTTATGTGAATCAATTCCCCGACTTTGAGGCGGATAAGAAATGTGGGCGAAGGAATCTCGTAGTTAGACTCGGACTAAGGAATGCGGCTAGGGCTTACGTGATCTATCCAGTGCTTAGCTTCAGTCTAGTCATGGTTGGAGTATTGATAGGGGATATTCCAATGTTTGCGTTGCTCTCGTTAGTTGCTTTGCCACTATTTTATAAGACATCCAGAATGTTGACTGCTGGGAACTTCAATACTTCAAGCTTGTTTCCTGCGATGACTCAGAACGTTCTGGGGGCACGCATTGTGGGGGTTATAGTTACGTTGGCATATCTGATTGCAGGTGTGATTGGATAGGATTAGATTCCGTATTCTTTCCATTTAGTCGATACGAGTTCGCTTGTTTTCTCGTCGGGTTTTGCTTGTTCTTGCCATTCTCCTTCGAATCCTTCCTCTTTTGTTTTGGTTGTTGCATCGATGCCGATTTTTGATCCGAGGTTAAGGATTGGTGAGGATGGGTCAAGTGTATCGGTTGGAACTCGGTCGAGGATGAGGATGTCTCGTGCAGGATCGGTTCTGGTGGTGACTGCCCAGATAACATCGTTGATGTCGTGGATGTTGACGTCTTCGTCTACTATAACGAGCATTTTTGTCAGAGCCAATTGTCCGGTTCCCCACAATCCGAACATGACTTTCTTCGCTTGGCCTGGATATCGTTTCTTCATGGAGACGATGGCTAGTCCTTGGAACCAGCCTGCAGCGGGGAAGCTTATGTCCGCGACTTCAGGTTGAAGAACCTGAATCAACGGGAGAAATGATCGTTCGATAACTTTTCCGAGGTATGCGTCTTCAAGGATGGGTTTGCCGACTACGGTTGTGAGATATGTTGGGTTTTGTTTGCGCATTACGCCAGTGAGATGGAAGGTCGGGTAGGGTTCAGGTGGGGTGTAGTATCCAGTGTGGTCGCCGAATGGCCCCTCCATACGGATGTCTTTCGGATCAACGTAACCCTCTAGTACAATCTCACTTTGTGCGGGAACCTCGAGGTCTACTGTTTGACATTTTACTAGCTCTACGCCTTTTCTTCGCATTATGCCCGCAAAGAGGTATTTGTCGAGTCCCTCCGGGACAGGAGCTACGCCTGTATAGACGGTTGCAGGATCGGCCCCGATTATGACGGCAACTTCTATTCGTTTTCCCTGCTCCGCCATTCGCTTGAAATGCATCGCTCCTCTCTTGTGGATTTGCCAATGCATTGCGGCGGTGCGATCATCATAAAGTTGCATTCGGTATACGCCCAAGTTTCGAATGCCGGTGTCGGGGTTCTTGGTCAGGATTAATCCGAAGGTGATGAAGCGTCCCGCGTCCTTAGGCCAAGTTTTGATTACGGGAAGCATAGAGAATGAAGGGGCTGTAGTTTCCGTTACGTCTTGTACTGGTCCGCTCTTGACTAGTTTGGGAGAGAAACCGGATAGTTCGGCTAGTTTAGGGAGTGACTTCACCTTCTCCATAATTCCTGTTGGAATCTCCATGTTGAGCAAGTCGGTGATTCGGGTTCCGAGACCTTCAAAGTTCGGTGCCTCAAGTGCGATTTGCATTCGCTTTTCTGATCCGAATAGATTACCTGCGACAGGAATATTGTATCCCTGAACATTTTCGAATAGAACTGCGGGACCGTTATTGTACATCACTCTCCTGAGAACTTCGGCGATTTCAAGATCAGTGGACACGGGTACTCTAATTCGTTTTAGTTCTCCAGCGTTGTCCAGTGCTTCGATGAATTCGTTAAGGCCGTTGAAGGGCATGGATTTCAAGCTCAGATCGATGTACGCATTGTGACTTAAGAGCTAATTCTCTAGTCCCTGCCATCGTTTGAAGAGTGAATGTTCTATTCCGATCGCATCAAGGATCTTTCCGACTACGTGGTCCACAAGCTGGTTGATGTCGGCCGGCCTGTGGTAGAAGGCAGGAGAGGCGGGCAGTATGATAGTGCCAGCTTGAGCAAGAGTGAGCATGTTGCGTAGCTGTATTTGGTTGAGCGGGGTTTCTCGTGGGACCACGACGAGAGGTCGTTTCTCTTTTAGGCAGACATCTGCGGCTCGTGTTATGAGGTTGTCGGAGATTCCGTTGGCCACCGCTGCGAGCGTTCTCGTGCTGCATGGAACGATAACCATACCTTGAACTTGGAAGGATCCGCTCGCAATCGGTGCAGCGAGGTCGTTGACGTCGTAATACTTTGCGGCGAGTTTGGCAAGTCGCTTAATCGTGGTTCCGGTCTCAAGACGGAGGGTTATTTCGGCGGCTGGAGAAGCAGTTAGATGTACGGTGACATTCTTTTCTTGAAGTATCTCAAGTAGACGTACGCCGTAAATTGCTCCACTGGCTCCGGTTATTGCGATGACGATACTCTTCATTGCTCTATTGTTATGATGCGGCCATTGGAGACTTAAGGGTGGTCATTTTGCTATGTTTCAGAGCCGATAGCAGCATTCAAATCTGCCTGCATACCAAATTAGAAAACTTGTGCGTGGGGCGGAAATGAGAGGGAAGATCCATACCTTACTGGCTTGCAGCTTTCTGCTGCTTGCGGTAGCGTCAGTAGTTCCAGTCCATGCACAGTCGATTTCCTTTCCAACACTCCAGGATAGAATTACGTTAGCTACGAATTGGTTGCTGAGTTATCAAGCATATAATTTTACTACGGTCGATGATCTCGGGAAAACCCTAGTGTATTTGTCTGACTTGAAACAAGTGTTGCCCGGCCAGTTTCCTGTAGATCCTACAATGGCGAAGCTCACAACGTTGATGCTCGCACACGTCACGTCGAACCTGACTTTCTCCTATCTTGATCCATATGGTCGTTTCATAAGTCAAGACTTCGGATGGTGGAATGCGTTCGCTGCTGAGGCGATCGCAATTTCTTCAGTGAGGATGCTATCATCTCCAAACCTCGATCTTCAGTCTAAGACGCTTTACCTGAACGCTACAGCGATGGTGGAAAAGATAATCATGAAATGGGGGTCGGTTTTCGCTCAGTCGGACGGCTCATGGATGTTTGCGTATCCCTTCATCGGTCAGGATAATTCACTTGACGCTAACGCCATGATGCTTACCGCGCTAACGATCTTGGCCAGTTTCGAGCAGTCACGAGGCGATCCGCTGCACCAGGTCTCACGATTTACTACTTGGTCATCACAGATCGCAGGATGGATACTGGCGAGACAGGAGAAGCAAGTGCTCTGGCTTCGTGGAGGGTTTTATAATGACGGCGCGAATCAAACGATGTACAGCGATTCGAATGCACGCGCTGTCTTCGCTTTAATCACTTACGCGAATCAGATAGGGACTCTGTCTTCGAATGGCTCTCCGAGCAAATTGGAGGTATTGACAGCACTTCAGTTCTGGACCAACTTTATCCCATATTCCAACTACGTCCCATCTTCATCCTTCGGGATGCGGGATCAGTATGACTATGGTCCTTACTGGTACGTGACCAAATGCTCGTCCGCTCCGAGCAGTCTTGAAGTTGCAGTAAACGGTACAGTATACGATCAACAACAAGGTCTCTGTTTCTTCCGGTATCCGAAGGAAACATGGCGTGCTGCGGTGGTCGGTAGAGCATTGCTCGGACTGTACAATGTAACCACAAACGCAGATCTCGTATTGCGAGCAATATACTACTACGGCTGGATGACAGGAAACAATGAACTGCAGACAGATCTACAGCAAACTGCTGGTCAGACGCAGGCTATGGCCGTTCCTTTTGGAATGTTGATTCCTCCGGGAAGAGGAGGATTTTGGATCGGCATCAAACGATCTGGGTGGACGCCCAATGCATCTAACATGGCAACGTCGCTGATGCCATCTCATGCCCCTCTGGAAAGCACTGCTGAGTCGGCAGATTTCCTCATTCATCTACTCGACAAGTGGACAGGATTCAGTTGGGCGTTTGAAGCCACAACATTTACACTCACCGACTCTCAGCAAATGTTTTTTGATAACCTGACGCATGAAATGGAAAGTGCTGTCATTACTGCTTACGTTAATTTATTGAGGCATTAACCGACTCTAGCAATTAAGCCAGCTCGCTAAGAGCCATAGCTTCTCTTCGCTCCGCAGTTGGTACAGAATCGCGTATCGGACTCAAACGGGGCTCCGCAGATCAAGCAGAATTGATTTGTGGGGTGAATTGAATTTGACGACGTGCGTTTCTTTCCAGCTATCGCAACCACGACCACCAACACAGCAATAAGAAATAAGAGAACGCCGGCGCCGTAGATCCCATTCATCGTATAGTCGGGCAAACTTGTTTGTTGTTGCTGGGAAATGCTCCAGAGTAGATCTCGATCTTGCGGCTGCGATAGTCCTGAGCCAGCGATTATTCGGTTCGCGCTCTCTAGAGAGACCCCGTAAGGATTGGTGATACATACCGGATTCACACCGCAGCCAACTAGCGCGTATAACGCGGTGGAGTTGTGCCAGCCATCTTGTTTAAGGTAGGCGAGGTTTCTGAACTCCACGGGACCAAGACTGCCTGGAGCGAGGGAGAGCGTGACTTTTTCCGCAACCATGTAGGCCGGATCCTTCGACGGAGCGTAGTGAGCGGAGAAATTGTCTACTTGACGACCGTCGAATATGAAAGTCCATCCGTTTTGAGGGTTCGGCTCGATTTCGTAATTGTGCCAACTCCCCTGCGCACCCGCCGAATTGTTTCCTCCGGTGCCAAAGTAAAATGTTGGGTTACTCGCGTTTGGCCAATACTCCCAGAACCATCTTGCGTCAGACTCACCGATCTGCCGGTATTTGGTTTGGCAATCAACATGGTCCCCTATGACTTTCCCGGCTAGACAATATGATCCTGGCTGGAGGATATAGCCAAATTGAATGAAACTTCCATTTTCTAGATTATTGCCTACCCAGAATGCGTCAGCTAGATCCGGTTTACTAACATTGTAGCTATTCGTGCGAATATCTGCTCTGATTCCGATATTTCCGAGTGACCCATTGTCCGCGGTAGCACCGACCTGTAAATTGAACTCAACTTGGGCATTTGTAACTGGAATCGTTGATAGAACCAGCAATATTGATACGACGGCTAGAATTGCGCGAAACATCCGCTTCCCCGATCTATTCCTCGCGATCAAAGATAAGATTAATCCGTCTGTTGGATTTCTTCACATTTAAGTTCTGAGTCATCTGTTTCAATTCACATATCCGTCAGGAATGTTGAGTTTGGTGTCGAGAGCAAGAAGCACAGATAGTGTCCTTTTGGTTATCGACATGCAAGAAAGGATCATCAACACGGTCGCAGAGAAGGAGAATCTCCTCCGCTGCCTCCAAGCAATAATCGAAGCGTCAAAATTGCTCAACATTCCATCTATCGTGACTCAACAGGAGAAACTTGGCGATCTAACACCCGAGATCAAGAAATCATACGGCGGCGATGTTCCGATCCTCAAGAAAATAGCCTTCAGTTGCTGTGGTGTAAGTGAATTTCGTGACAAGTTGCAAAGGTTAGGAAGGAAAACCATTGTGGTATGCGGCGTCGAAACGCACATCTGCGTTATGCAAACAGTTTTGGATTTGCTTGCGTTGAAATACGAAGTTCTGCTCCTGCGGGACGTCACATCGTCCTATAGAATAGCTGACCGAGAGACGGCAATTGAGAGAATGCGCGATGCTGGTGCTTGGGTCTCCACGACTGAGAGCGCCATCTACGAATTAATGGAAGACGCTCAAAGACCAGAGTTCAAGCAAATCCTGCAAATCATCAAGAGCCTGCGTAATGATAATTCCAGCAACTCATGAGACGACTGCTATGGGTACGAATTATTGTGAAGCAGAGCTAATTGCAACTGGAAACGAGATAATCTACGGACAAATAGTCGACACCAACTCTTCCTGGATCGCTGATCTTCTAACACAGTCAGGCGTTATCGTCAAAAAGATTACAACAGTAGCAGATCAAATTAACGACATAGCATCAGTCATAAAGGACGCTTTGAGTCAGAATCGAAAGTTAATCATCACGACGGGCGGCCTGGGTCCGAGCCAAGACGATCTGACGATCGACGCCATTGCTAAGGCTTTAGGAACGGGAGTGATCATCGGGGATGAAGCACTGGCTCTGCTAAAATCGAAATGTGACGAGTTTGGTATCGAGCTGAACGAACGAAGAAGTCGAATGGCAAGATCCATTCCTACAGGGCGCGCTATTCCAAACATCGTCGGTCTAGCACCGGGTCTGGTCACCCAATCCAACTCAACTACAATCTTCGCTCTGCCTGGAATTCCCGAAGAAATGAAAGCAATGTTTCAAGCGACTGTACTTCCGAAGATTCGTGGATGGACTGCTGCTTGGACACGTACAATTAACGTGCGCGTCTTTGCTAATAAGGACAGGTCTCTCATTTTCGAGAAAATCCAAAGAGAATTTCCTGAAGTCTACTTGAAGGTGCACGGTAAACCTCCATCTCGGGACCCGTACGACATTCAGGAAACTGATGTTGGAATCTTGGCGCGGGGAGCAGACGTTGAGACTTGTGAAACCATTCTCAAAGAGGTGATTGATCACCTTCGATCCTTGCTACTTGAGAAGGGGGGAAATCTGGAAATTAAATCCTGATTCAGAAGTATCGATCAACTATCGGTCTTCCGAATGATGCGTATACTCTCCCGAGCTGATTGATCAGATCGCCATCTGTAGGTTCTGCGACAAGGAAAAGATGTGCGGGACATCGACAGTCACTCGCTCCTGCGTGTCGAGCGATTGGGTATCCGTGCAGATGTTCAAGCAGCGCCTCGTTAATCGAACATTCTAGCCGAGTGCGAGAGTAGATGTACACTGAGCCTTCAAGGTGGATTTCCGGTCGCTTGGTAAGATAGTCGATGTGCCACCGGATCGTCTTTGATCGACGTCGATGTCGATTAATTCTTCCTTCGAGTGAAGTCGATCCTTTTCCTAAGGCCGACCCAGTGTAAACATAATGTCCTCTCTTCACGTTAACATAGCCTAGACATCCTAACTTTAATCTAAATCGTTTAGAGCACTTCAACAAGATTGAGTAGGTGCCAATCAAGAGCAATTCTATTAGAAAAAAGCCAACTCTAGTTATTCAGAGTTAGTTCTGGTGAGGTGAGTTCGCTGAGTAAATCGTTCTCGGTGTTGGTTCGTAGCCTACGCGTAGGTGTGATCGACTGGAGTTGATGAAAAGGGGACGAAGAAATTAGGATGGGTGGGTGGGGTGTAGACGGTCACAGTATCAGGAGTATTCCGGCTAGGACACCCAATATCGCACCTAGGATGAAGCCTCCGCCAATGAAGATACTGACGAGAGCTGTTGGGAAAATGACGAAGGCTGACAGCACCTTGTACTTCAGGAAGATCATTACCACCGCTACTAGCAGCACGACACCCAGGATTACGCCTAGGATGATACTTACTGATCCAAGTGAGGCGTTCCATGGGATAATCGTGTTCCACCACGCGGCGAAACTCGGCGAGGTTAGTGCGAGTCCGTTGGCAATTATAAGTCCTGATGCAAAGACCACTAGGACACTTGAGATCCATGAGAATCGCATGAGCAACGGAGTTTTTGGAACATAAGGTCCGTACCAGGTGCCGGGAGTGGTCATACCACCGTATGAGCCGACCGGGATTGGAGCTGGGGTTGGTGGGGTACCAGCCATAGGGGCGACTGGAGCAACGTTAGGCGCAACTGAGGCACCTTGTGTGGAGACCGGGACGGTGTGGTAGCAAGCTGGGCATAACGTCAAACCATTGTAGGGCGTGCGACATGAATCGCATATTCTGCGACCGCAACGATTGCATACGATTGATGCAGGGAGGTTCGGATGATAGTAGCATGTGTTAGGGTTCATTTCTTTCAGCCTGGATTGTACTTACCATTGTCACATGTAGTCAGACTTGATTGTTCGCGACAATTTGATGTCAATTTTCAACTAAATTCGTGTAACGAAATGTAACTATCTCGGATGTTTAAGTCACAACATGTGTTGTGTAAAGCGAGAAAAACAGGAACGGGTCCCCATGAATAACTCAGTTTCTTTGGGCGACATAGAAATTTCTGTTTATGTCCTATCCCTAGGACTGCTACGAGACGGATTAGGTTGCTGAAGGCAAATTTAGTGCGCACAGGTCAGCTAGATAACATGTTTTTTCGTACGCAGCGCATAGACCTTTCGCCCATCAACTTTGATTATAACTCCACATCTGAACTCTTCTTCAGATTCGAGTCTTGACGCTCGGATTCTTAGTGCATAAGCAAGGTTCTTCGCGGCATTTTCGGAGGGGCAGGTAACCCTGAAACCCTTCAAGATCCCCCTAGCTATGAGCTTGATTTTGCGTTCTCTCTGGCCGTACGCTACGTACTTATCGAAAGTGCCGGCGCGATACTCCCGAAGTCCCGCTTTATCCTTCTTTTTACGCATGTCTCTTCCGACGTGTAAGCTTCAATGAACACTAAGCCAGAGTAATGTCACGAGTCCGACCGTTTGAGCAATCGTTATGGCAAGCACGATACCCGCGACCGCATCTGCATAATACATGAACATGGCGAGATAAGAATAAAGCGCAAGTAAGTTCTGCACAAGGAAAATAGCTGCAAAGAAAATTAACCCTACCGTGAATTG
>DASQZS010000043.1:0-6855 GCA_035638535.1 Candidatus Acidiferrum sp. | reverse complement strand
TGAGAGTCCAACGGCAAGGTAAGGCGGAACGGGTTTGCGGGATTTTGAGACGCGAGCCATATCTGTAATCGCGAACTCATTCTTATATAAAGAATGAATTGCTGGCCAACTGCCAGGTAAGGACTTACTGATTCACAAGCTTTGGTACGTTGATGGTGGCGGGTTCGTAATCCAAAAGTTTCCTGTTGAGATACGCATCGTACGCTTGTAAATCCAGCAGACCATGCCCACAATTGTTGAACGCGATTATTTTCTTCTCACCTGTTTTCTTGCATCGAAGTGCTTCGTCAATTACGTATCTCACACAGTGCGCCGTCTCCGGAGCAGTAATCATTCCTTCCGTTCTCGCGAGTATGCCTGCTGCTTCGAAGACTTCAGTTTGAGAGTAGGCTACCGATTTTATGTAGCCCTTGTTGATGAGTAGACATAGTGAAGGAGCCTTTCCGTGATAACGCAATCCACCTGAATATATGGGTGGAGCTTGGTAATTGTGCCCTAGCGTATACATTTTCAGTAGCGGAGTCAACTCTGCTGTGTCGCCGAAATCATACGTATATACTCCGCGTGTCGTAGAAGGTACCGCTTTGGGTTCACAGGCTATGAATTCTGTATTCGTTTTCTTCTTCAACTTGTCAGCTATGAACGGATAAGCGAATCCAGCGAAGTTTGAGCCACCGCCGATGCATCCACAGATGACGTCTGGTTGCACGTCGATTGATTCGAATTGTTTCTTCGATTCTAGGCCAATAATGGTTTGGTGCAACAGAACATGGTTTAGGACAGATCCGAGGCAGTATCGGGTGTTCTCATGAGTAAGACAGTCTTCGAGGGCTTCGCTTATTGCAATTCCGAGTGAACCATAATTATTGGGGTCGGATTTGAGTAGGGATTGGCCGAATTTCGTTTTGTTGCTCGGTGAGGCTACAACGTCGGCGCCGTGAATTTGCATCATCGTCCTGCGCCCCGGTTTCTGATCGTAACTTACGCGAACCATGTATACGCTGCATTTCAAGCCGAATAAGCTTGAAGCCATAGCCAGTGACGATCCCCATTGTCCGGCTCCTGTTTCTGTGACGACTCGTTCGATTCCCTGTGCCTTGTTGTAGTAAGCTTGCGCTATTGCGGAGTTCGGTTTGTGACTGCCGGTTGGGTTGACGTATTCGCATTTGTAATAGATCTGAGCGGGAGTGCCCAAATATTTTTCGAGTCTCCTGGCTCGAACGATTGGGGTTGGTCTTGGCAGATAGACATAGGCGTCGTAAACCTCATCGGGAATCTTAATGAAGCGTTCAGCTGAAACTTCTTGCATCACCAATTCTTTAGCGAAAATTCGGAAAAGTGGTTCTGGTGAGATCGGTTTGAGAGTCTTCGGATCGAGAGGAGGTGCAAGCGGTTCAGGCAGGTCTGGTAATATGTTATACCAGTGGGTCGGCATTTCGTCTTGTGGAAGGTATACGACGCGTTCCTTATCCACAATATCCGACTTCTGCATGCGGAACTCACTATGATGTCACGAGCGAACGTAAGACCAGAATTTAAGACTACGCAATCAACACCACGTTTTCCTTAATCAACAACTCACGAGACTTGACAAGTCTTATATTTGTTCCAAGTTCATCTCGGCTCGGGCGGGTTCTTGTGTCAGATTCTAAACGCGTGTTTCAACGCGATGCCACCGGTCTTGTTCGCGAGATCGGGACGTTAGATAGTTTCGTTTTCAATTTTCTAAGCATGAACTTGTTCGCATTCTTCGTGTTAATGATTTTTGGATTAGGACTTTATCCTTCTGCGAATCTTGGTTTATCGATTCTGCTGGCAGCGGTGCTCTCACTGTTCATCGCTGTGCTATACGTTCTTTTTTCTATCTCCATGCCGCGAACTGGAGGAGATTACGTGTGGGTCGGCAGGATCATACATCCGGCAGTCGGTTTCATGGTCAATTTCGGATTAACGTTTGTACTCTTCACTTTCATAGCCATTGACGTCACACTCTTCACGCAAGCAGGTGTCGGCGCTTATCTGGCCGATATGGGTGCAGTGACAGGAAATCAAGGCATGCTAAATCTAGCAAGCTTTCTTAATTCCCCAGCTGGAGAACCAACTGTTTTCGGAATCAGCCTCGCAATGATACTGCTGATTGCGGTCATAGTTTTTTTTGGTGCGCAAACTACATTCTGGACACAACGATTGATTTGGGCATTTGTTCTCATAGCAATAGCAGCGTATTTCGCAGCCATGCTTGGTTCATCTAATTCTAGTTTCGTAGCCAACTTCAATCAGAATTCCGGTACAACGGTGGATAAGGTGATTCAAGCAGCTCAGACCAATGGTTACGATTCAACGATGACTATGCAGGGCACGATCTTAGGTTGGGTCTTCATGTTCCTGAACTTCACGGGGTTCAACTTTTCAGCGTATGTTTCAGGCGAGATTAGAAATGTTCGTAAAGCACAGCTAGTCGCCATCGTTGGATCACTGATTCTGTTTGCGGTCCTTCTCGTCGCGATACTGGTAGTCACGCTATCAGTTTTCGGTCATAATTTCCTTGGAGGAATGGCGTACCTCTTCGATGGTGCAGCATTCGGAACAATTCCTAACTCGCCGTATTTTTCATACTATCCAGTTCCACCGTTTCCACAATTCCTCTTATCCTTCGTAACGAGTAATCCGATCATAATATTCTTAGTAACGATTGGATTTGGCCTCTCGCTTCTTGTCAACGCGGTTCCCTACACGTATGTGTCGGTTCGAAACATGTTTGCATGGTCATTTGATCGAACGATCCCTGCTTCTCTGGCTGCCGTTGACGAAAGGCATCATTCACCCTATCTGGCAATAATCATAACAACAATAGCTTCCTCAGTTATCACCTATGCATCAGTGTTTTACAACATCAGCGTTCTCTTCACCTACATCACCTTCCTGTTCGCGGCACTCTACGCGATTGTTGGACTCGCGGGAATCTTGTTTCCGTTCAGACGGAAGGACATCTTTGACTCTTCACCAGATATAGTGAAGAAGAGAATTGGAGGAATTCCCATGATCAGCATAATCGGCGCTATTTCTTTGGTCAGCTCTCTCTTCGTTGGATACTCCTTGCTCACTCCCCAATTCTCTGGGCCATTTATCCTCCAGAACTTCCTAGTGGTTGTAGGAGTGTTGGTAACACCTCTGGTGATCTACGGGGTTACGTACGCTTACTACAAGAGCAAGGGAATCCCAGTGGATCTTGCGCAGCGACAACTTCCACCAGAATAACTCTAGCGATCAACTCGAAACTGCTCATCGACTGAGACCCATCACTTCTTAACGCTTAAATCATCTGCGATTAAGTTAGCCGCATCGTGCCTTTCACGATTCTGTTTCCTCGCATACGGGGGACAACGGAGCTAATGTTAGGTTGGAGGCAGAAGTTAACATCACTAATGAATCCTAGATCATGTAGTCGCTTCGCAGTGCGTCCTCTCTTGACCAGGCGTCGCCAATACGGGTTCCTGTAGAATCCGACTGCGATAAGGGCGTCATCTGAAAGATCTTCGTTCAGTAGACAAGTCGCAATTGCACCCGCTCCAGCCAAGTCCTCGATCGTTTGTCCCTGAAGTGTCCCACATGCAATAATTGTTACATCTTTACCTTCCGACCGAATGAAATCTGCTGCGGCTTTTGCATTAACGATACCGCCGATGATTGCGTTATTTCTTCCCTTTAGCCTGCCAAGAATCCGCGTCAGATTCGTAGAGGAATATAGGATAGTCTTACCTCGTACATTGTCTTTGGACATGTCTAATGGTGATATGTTGAAGGTGAATCCTCTCGGAGTAATTCCGTTACGTTCACCTACGAGCATAGAACTTCCGCGCGGAATCGAGGACTGAAAATTGAGGGCGTCTCGAATGTTGTTGAACGGTATGACCGCCCTCGCTCCATTGTTCAGTGCTTGGATTATCGTTGAACTTGATCGAAGGACATCAACTACAACCGATGTGCCGTAGGACGTTTCATGAGGTACGTCTGACGTCACATGGACCTTCAAATTCCACGTCCACTCGGTGTATTTTATTGAGCGACAGACGTGTCCATTGGGTTTATCGGTTTTCGCGATTACGATCCGCGCAAAACAATCCGCTGTCTGCGCGTTATGTTTATTTGCGCTAATGCTTCAGCTCGAGAGTTATTAGAGCACGCGCCAGTTCAGGGTTTTCTTTAGCGGCTTGATCTAGGGGTACACCTGAAAGAGCTGCTCTCGCAGCTTGCATCATGGCTCGGGCTCCCGCAGTTGAACCGTCAGGATGGCCGTGTATTCCTCCCCCTGCTAGGAACATCATATCGGTGCCAAGTGTCTTAATGTTCGCTCCGATGCTGGCCGGTCGGTTTCCAGCTGAGGAAACGGGCATAGTGGGTTTAATGTGGAGCCAAGGTTGTCGAAGAGCAGTTATGTTGCGCTGAGTTTCCTCATTATCGTAGTAGAACTTTCCTTCCACGCTGCCCACGTGTAACTGGTCAGCGCCGCACATTCTCATGAGCTTCGACCAGAGCGCCACATCTATTCCATGCTTTGGATTACGAGTGAAGGCAGCATGTCCAACTCGATGGGAATGAATTGGGACCGTTACGGAGGGGTCTTCGGCTAACGCTTGCATACCACCGAAACCGATGTAGGGTGCGCAAACCATGAGATGATTCGCTCCGGCTTGTATAGCCTTGTCAGCGAGTTCCAGCAATTTGTCTTGACGAGTCGTAATGTTCACTGCATACAGAACCGCTTTTCCAGTCTGCTGCTTTGCGCGATCAATTGACTCCATCACGGCTGAAACCCGGTCTTCTAGCGGGCAATACTTTGGGCTGACAATAGCTTCATCGTCTTTCATGATGTCGATCCCTCCAAGCGCGGTTTCGTATGCCAATTTCGCATACGTCTTTGTATCGATGCCAATGTTGGGTTTGGTGATGGATCCGATGACTGGGCGGTTTTCCGTGATCCCCGCTACCTTCTTTGTTCCCTCCACTCCAAACTTTGGTCCTTTGTATGCTTCGACCCAATATTTCGGGAAGTTAATGTCGAGGAGTTTCACGTTATCGAGTATAGCCATGTCGAAAACGTTTCCGGCTATATCGGAGAGTAGACAGTTGATACCTCCAAGTTCGGGATCATAGTTTGAGGCTTCAAACGCCAGACTGATGAAACCTGAGTTTCCGGAACCGGTTACGCGGAAGATCTTAGCGCCATACTTCTTTCTCAATTCAAGTGTTTCATATCCAACTAGGGTCCATGTACCTGTCGAATTTTCTATGGCTACCTCTTCAGCCATTTTATTCAAAGGCACGGATCCTTCAACATGATATACTGCAGTTATCTGACGGTCAGGATCAACTGCCTCCGGCTGAATATGCATGACTTCTCTCAGCGCACGGTCATCATCGCGTCCATGACTTTCCATTCTGGTTACACTATAGGGAAGTCGACTCCGTCCGATATTTGATTGTTTAGTCTGATTCGCAGAGAGAGGAACACGAAATTTTGGGAATTTTCGTAAGCGTCTAGCGCTTGTCAACGATTTGATTTGCGAACGGATTGAAAATCACAAGCTACGGTTTAGGTTGGGTGACGCATTTGGAAAAACGATTTGTGGCGTTAGGGAACATTGCTAGGAGTCCAAACACATTGTCATCGCGAGTAGGTCTAAGGAAGGAATATATCGTATATGCGATCGAAAGTCCGTGACCACAATTGGCGCCTAGACTTGAAGGCAGAACATGCATCGTGACTGGAGCAAGCAAGGGAATAGGTAGAGCAATCGCTCTTAGAATGGCTGATGAAGGATGCAACTTGGTAGTGAATTACAATACTCATGATCTTGAGGCTGCTGAAACTGTAGCAATGATTGAAAAAATCAATCGAAGGGCACTCTTACTGAAGGCGGATGTTTCAAGAAAAGCAGAGGTCGAATCGCTAGCAGAAAAAGCAGCAGAATCATTTGGCAAGATCGATATTCTCGTAAACAATGCCGGTGTATTCATGGCCAGACCAAGTTTAGAGCTTACCGAATCTGAATGGGACAAAACAATTGATGTAAATCTAAAAGGAGTATTCTTGTGCAGCCAAATCATTGGAAAAACGATGGCAGATAGAGGCAAGGGAGTAATCGTTAACATTTCTTCAGTAGCGGCATTCTCATCTTTCCCAAATCGTGCATCATACTGTGCTGCGAAGGCTGGAGTCGTGAGCTTGACGAAAACTCTAGCAATCGAATGGGCTCGTTACAATATACGGGTTAATTGCGTCGCCCCATCGTACCTTGAAACCGAGAGATTAAGAGACGAAGTCAAAACAGGGACCCGTGACATTACCCCTATATTGGAACGGACTCCGATGAAGCGACTGGGCAACCCCAACGAGGTTGCAAGTATAGTAGCTTTCCTAGCTTCAGACGAGGCATCCTTTGTCACCGGCGAGACAATTCTTGCAGACGGAGGATGGTTGGCTTACGGATACGTCTAAGGTATTCGCTGAGTCGGCTCTACGCCTTCATGAAGGCCGTAAGCTCCTCGTTCCATCCCGCCGAGAGGAACTCTAGGACTGGCGGGTAAGCCCACGGATCTACGATAACATCCAAAACGGCTGGTCCATTGTTATTCTTCGCCTGCTTCAAGGCGTCACTTAGCTCTTCAGCCTTTTCGACCCTTATTCCGAGACAACCAAAGCCTTCCGCAACTTTAGCAAAATCGACTCGTCGGAATTCAGTAGATACGAATCTTCCATTATAGAATGCCTTCTGTTCGTGACGTATGTAGCCGAGGGAACTGTTGTTGAGAACAATCGATATTACAGGAAGACCGATTCTGGCAGCAGTCTCC
>DASQZS010000042.1:0-11244 GCA_035638535.1 Candidatus Acidiferrum sp. | reverse complement strand
GTTATTCCTATCGTTCTAGGCCTACCGGAACATTTGGAATTGCCGCTGCATACGATGAAGAATTCTGGGGAAGCCGTTAGCGAGGCTTTGCGTTGGGCTCAACAGAGAGCCACTCGTGATTTCTGAGTGATAAAAATGGGTGCCGAATCACGTAAAGTTATGATTATGACAGTTACGTTCATCGCACTGAGCTTTTGGATAGTAGCGGTACCTGCCCAAACCGCAAATGTGGGGCTGCTTAAGGTTGTAAATGAGAGTTATCCTAAGCAGGTCCCGCCATCGGACAAATTCGCCGTAAGCGTTGACGTAGAGTACGCTGTTAGTACGAACGCGACAATACGTGCGGTTGTAATCAATGGTTCCCTGAATGCTAACGGCCCTGAATTATGGCACAGTGCAAGTACGAATGTCGCCGGAGGGGGGGATAAAGTTTGGACGTTCAATCTAACTTCACCAACGACAGAAGGCGCGATGTTATTCACTTTTATCGCATATTATTATTCTGATAATGGAACTTGGACGTACTTCAACGACACCACTTTCGGTCCTGGATACGCTGAGATAGGAATCAAGGTTGCAGCTCTAGCGAATCTAGGAATTTATTTGGGATACTCAAACGTTCAGGTTACAATCGGTAACGTCACTAAGGAGACTGATGCGAAAGGCGTCGCAACTGAGCTACTGCAGGTTGGGAGAGAATATTCGATCACGGTTCCTCCTATTGTTCAGTTTGATAATTCCACGCGTCTGGCGTTCAATTCGTGGGAGAATGGGACTAATTCCACTAGCAGAACTTGTATGTTAGACGGTGATACTCAGCTAAACGCAACTTACCATCCACAATACTTAGTTCAGGTGAACTCGATAGTATCCACGTACTCGTATTCGCAATGGTACAACAAAGGAGCAAATCTTACTTTACGTGCGCAGGAATCGGTTCCGATGAACTGGCCACTCGGAATACTCGGCCTGAAGTACACTTTCTCGAGTTGGTCTGGTGATGTCAATTCTCAAAGCACGCAAGTAAACGACACGGTTAACGGACCCATGGTTATCGATGCCCATTTTGCGGCTGATTACTCGGGGCTGATGATCATCATCATCCCTATCATCGGCATCTTGGGAGGCGCTGCTCTGCTCGTTCTCCGTAAGAGACGGGGAAAAGACCTTCCTGCCACTGAAAATGAGAAGAAGAGCGAAACTACAAAGGTTTGTCCAAAATGCAATGAGTCCGTGGAAACGGGATGGAATAATTGCATACACTGCGGAGCGAAGTTAGGATCGGAAGCTGTCCAAGACGGATAGTGTCAGATCCCCGATCTGTGGAATGAAATAATCAGCCGCTACGATCAAAAATGCAACCGATACGATCCCCAAGATAAGGCCCGTTGGGTAATGTGCCAGGGACCATGGTAGAACACCGTCGTATAAGAGCCAAATCTCAAATGCAATTCTCCCAATGTTCGCAAGATGTACGCTGATCGCGACTATGCTAAACGCTACAATTCTCTTCTTGACAGGGACTTTCGGTATTGCTACAATAATTCCGAAAAACACGGCTATCACTTGCACTCCAGTGCACATGCGCTGTATCTCAAATTGGTTTAGAAAAACCCGATTTCCGATCGCCCAGACTGTTCCTTTCATCCCGATGAGTTGCATGATATACGCTGCGTTCTCGCCGACTAACTTCTCGTAGAAGAAATAGTTCGGTAAGTAATACAATGCTAGGGCGATAGCGACAGCTGGCCCAACGAACCGTACAAGTTCGAGGGCAACCCTGTGCTTGTTCCCGCCTAGATTCATGCAATGTACTGTGTCAACGTGGATGATAAGAGAGTTACTGGCGGAATCGGCTGCCTATCTCACTATCTGAACGATGATCTTTGGCTAGAAATGGCAAGAACGAATTAATTCTCGATATGAGTCTGATGTAGTTATTAATTAAAAGTGTCGCCTAAGCTCCTAATTGGTTCGTGTAGCTGACTTTTTCCGCAACAAAACAGCAATCAAACATAGCGCTAGACCGGCTGAGACTAGTTCAGAATGGAATTCCGGTACCGGTACGTGGGATTCCTCAAGGTAGAAGTTAATCACGCTAGAGGACCCACCGGAAACGCTGACTGACGTGCTGTAGGACACGTATCCAGGTTCCGTGACTGTCACCTTGTAGTTGCCCACTGGAATGAACATTTCGTAGCCGCCGTTCACGTCTGACGCTGCATGAAAGACGGATGGACCGTCCGTAGCAGTGACGTTTGCCCAAGAGATCGGGAGCAAGTAATTGTCATAGTTGAAACCGTACACCCAACCATGGAGGTATCCGCCACTATACTGCCACGGTTGGCTACGAGCCGAGACGATGCCCGTGCCAAGAGCTAAAACGACGGTTGCTGTGAGAATGATCAAATAGACGGCAGTCTTCAAATTCGTTAACGGGTTTCGTGAAAATACGCAATAAATGTTGCGTAGAGTGGTAATTACCGTTGCACGAGATGAAGCCCAGCCGAATGCTGATGAAGATAACTAGACACCAACAGGTCAATCCTCGTATCTTTAGCTCGTTCCCCATTTAATGAGAACAGTCGGGAAGATACATCTTCAGATCTGATCAGTGTCTTCTTCTCGTCGTGATCAGGATGTTTCGAAGACAGCCACTAATGTTTATTCTGCTGATGTCTGTTCTTGCAATTGCGTTTTGCTGTACACCTGTCGCTAACGCCGGAACGTATCTTGTTGCACCAGCGGAGCCGAGACTCTCAGCCTCAAATCAAGTTCTTGACTTCTATGCTGGTGGGGACAGCGGGTCCTTCTCGCTAAGGATGTCACCGCAAGGAGGAGAGATGTCAATTGGTGGATCAGACGGAATCACTTGGACGGCATGGAGTTACGTCACTACACAATGGTCCATTGGGAAAGTATACATCTTCTTCCTCGCAAATGTGACTCAGAATGATTTTCGAATAGGTTTCCTATACCTAACGAACTCGTCATCAAATCAATTTATTCTACGAGTATTCGATTACCAAACGGACAACATCAACATTTTCAATTTTCAAGGGATTCAACACGTCTACAATCGGACTGTGTGGACTAGCCCATCCAACATGCCTCAACTTCAACTCGCACCTGAGGCCAAGATAAAGGGTGGAATTGCGGCGATCGGATCTGGACTTTATTTGGCGGATAACGGCGGCGAGGAGATTCTCGGAAATATGACATTAAACATTTATCCGATCTACAGTCAGCTGTATTCTGGACAAAGTAGCTACAACGAACTTTGGTCTCTACTTACGGATAATTTCGGGAACTCCTATTTCGCAATTCTATATATGCAAAATGGAGATCGAAACCATATCATAATTGAACATCAACTGAAATTGAACGATTTCGAACGGCTTGGCGGCCGAACAGTCGACGCGACATGGACGACTGGCAATTTCCCTAACCAGGTCATCATTAGGCTGCCTGTATCTGGAAACGTAACTGTGGATGGTGTTCCAATCCAAACTAACTACCTTGGTGCATTGACTCTATACCTCCCCAATACCGCTATCAGCATCAGTGTTCCTTCGGAATTGACGGCGATTAATGGGACGAGACTGCAGTTCACGTCGTGGGGTAGTTACGGATCCTCGAACCCATTGGTAATCTCGCCCAACTCCAGCCTCGATTTGCGAGCGAGCTATAGCTCCTAATTTCAAGGACTCCGCATGCAGAAATTTGCGCTGCAAACGAGCCTCGATGCTCATATACTGCGAACGGACAGACCATGGTCGATACGCGACGGTCGCAGCCGTCTGGAATCATTATTCGTCCGGCTTACAATAAACAGAAGTCTCTTCTGAATTTCAGTCGTGGGATTTGATTGGTTTTTTTGTGACCAGGAATATTATTCCTTTTCCGCTTTCGATTTGGAAGCGGGTCCATTTTTCATTGTACGCTTTTCCTCTCAGCTTCTTTATGCGTAAGCGTCTTCTTTGCCCTTTGCCTACCTCTTGGAGCTGAGTTTCAATTACGCAATCAGAATTCTCCTCTAGTTTTGTGAGGTCTGATTTTTCAATCGCTGTTCCGACTGTCACACAGAGTTTGCCGTCATTCGCTTTCACCTTAGCGGCAATCGATTGTAAGAAATTTAGAAGATAATCCATCCGTAAGGCATTGCTGAATGGGTTCAAAGAGTCTAGGTATACATCTGTTTCTGGTCCGAGTTTTTCTAGGCAGCGAGAAATCTGTAAGCCCAACCCTGTCAGGTCGGTTGGCGAAGTGATGTGATATTCTTCCTTTGATTGCGCGCTGCCGAGCGCTGCGTACGCGTCGATGAATATTATTCTATTCTTGTCGGTAGGATTGGTGGGTAGAACTCCGAGATTTGTCATATTCTCTCGGATCTTCGACGGGAAATCACTATTAGTAATGTAAACGCATCCGGCTGATCTGAAGTGTTCTCCAGCGATTGATTCAAGCAGCGCAGTCTTGCCTGACCCAGAGTTGCCGGCGATTACTGTGAAGCATGTGGTCGGCAGGCCACCTGACGTCAGCTCGCTGAAGTAACTGAATGAAACAGGAAATGTGTGCCTCCGTTTGCGCACTAGCCCTATGGTGCCTACGCTGCCAATTAATACAACTAGGATTGCGAGGAAAAGTCTTTCATGGGGAAAAGGGACTTCGATCGTTATTGCTTGATTCGTTGCAACGCTTAGTGATGTCTCAAAGTCGTTGAACAAATAGTGCACTTGGAGTGTATAATTCCCAACCGGTATTTGCGTGAATGAAATATTGCCAAAGGCGTCGGTGGTACCTTGGGAGACGATATGTCCGTTCTGTAGCAATTCTACTCGTCCGTCTGGAATCGGTATGCCGGAAATCGTAATGCGTAGGTTTACATCGTAAATGTGCAATCGCATGAATATTGTCGTCTGGCTCTCCACGTCTAGTGTTGAGTTTTGGAATAGTACGGCGTTTCTAGATATTGTGAGGTTCATGAGTCCAACTATTTCGCTTGAGGGTAGTTCAAATGTTGCAATCCCCAATCGATCTGTTTGATTTGTCCATAGTGCTTGTCCCGCACTGGCGGATACCGTCATGTTGTTGATTCCAACGCCTGACGAATCAACGACGTTGAATTTGACAGGGTAGAATGGGGCAATCCAAAATGTGTCGTCGAACTCGTAGCTTGTTCCTGATACATCACGAAGGAGGAGTTTCACTTGCCAAGCGCTCGCACTCAAAATTGCGTTAGTTGAGAAGGTACTCGCATAAGGTGAGGAGGCCAATTGGGTTGGCACCAGAATTTTGGTTGTTCCATTGGTTGTGGTCAGGACTAATTGCGCGCTCGCGGATAGCGAGTAAGACCCAATCGCGTCGGTGACGTTAGCTAAGAACGTTACATTAGCATTGCCGTTCTGGTCACTTTGAAGTATCTTGTTAACCATCAATCCTCCACCAGAATACATTAACTGTGCTTGGATCGAGTTGATAGTTGGGACCCGAAGGTTTGTGGGCGTTGCGGGGCTGTCCCAAGCGAGGTAGGGTACGCCGGATACACTCAAACTATTTACTGTAACTCTGAGGACTATGCTCGAGCCGCTGGAAAACTCGTAGTCGATTGTGCCCACTCCGAGAGTGACTGGAAGTGCGCGTGTGTCGAGAGCTACCGGTGATTCAATTTCGGCTCCACTCACCGGGACCTCTACTCCTGAAGGCTTCTGTTCCAAGAGTTCAACTACTAAATTTCCGATGAGCGCGGAAGTCGCTTGTAAGTAGATAGTGAATGTTATCGCTCCGTAAATGCGGAGCGGTTCTCCCAGAGTCGGTGTCAATTTGAACGAAGTTGCGTCGCGGACGTCGGCTATTTTTTGTCCCCCCCATTCTGGTAGAGGATTTAGGAAAAGGGCCGTTCCAGTTGAGTGAGCGTATAACGTCACATATTGCGGGCTACCGTTTGTTTGTGCCTCAACTTGTGGTGCGAGGAGTGAGGCAACCAGCAGCACGGCTATAAGGACGTATAACCGTCGCATAATTATTGCCACGCCATGGTATCCTGGCGCCCCAAATTAGGGTTCTCGTTGATTTACCTCTCAATATTGGACAGATTAGTGCCGATTAGCGCTTCGAGCGCCAAGTAAAATAGTGGATCTTCCCTAATTCGATTAGAAGTGTGAGTGAGAGCGAGACGATTGGATCAAATTCCAACAGGAATCAAAGGTCTGGATGAAATTCTTCAGGGTGGTTTGCCGAAGGGAAGGATCATTCTCGTTGTCGGGAGCCCAGGGTCAGGGAAGACTACGTTTGCCACTCAATTTCTGGCAGGAGGGGCAAAGCTCGGGGAACCGGGACTGTATGTTTCACTAGACGAGAAACCTGAGCAAGTGAAAGCTGACTTATCGGCGTTCAATTGGAATCTAGAGGAGCTGGAGCATGACGGCAAACTCACATTTATCGACGCGAGTCAGCTGAGACGACCGCGTATCGCTACTGCGGGAGAGAGCTCTCGTGTAAGCGTAAGCCTTCTTCCAGAATTAACGCTTCCATCACTGGCAAGAACGATCAAAAAGGTCACTATGGAAGAAGGAACAAAACGGATCGTTGTGGATCCCATAACCTCGCTTATGCTTCGATATCCTGAGGAACCTAAAAGGCGCAGAGCGCTTCTCCTATTTTTTGACGCATTGGAGGCTACCGGATGTTCCGTTCTCGTCACAACGGAGCTCCGCACTTCGATGCTGGCGCGCCGATTTCAGCTTGAAGAGTACTTGTCTCAAGGAGTGATCCTTCTACACACCATCGTACATGATGGGAATGTGATCCGAGCATTGCAAGTGGAAAAGATGAGAGGGACGAGCCATGATACTCAACTGCGACCTTATCAGATCGGCCAATTTGGAGTGGAAGTGTTTCCGAAGGACCGCGTCTTTTAGCAACTAAGATACGTGCCTTCCGAGAAAATTCGGCGGATCCAGAGAAGAAGACCTTCATGCCAAATACGCGACGAAAACATTTTGATCGCGCTGAGAAAATCGCAAAAGGTGTGTTTCTTCTTTCCTTACTTATTTTAGTCCTTCTCGGGTCTACTGTTCTTACTGTGGATTACTTGAGATCAAATCAACTCAAACCGACGACTGGCTGGGAGCGCACTTCAGAAGTGAGGATTCTAATGGATTCGACCGCAGATTGGGCAAGGATAATGTTCAACGATCTTTACGGCACATATCTTAGCGGTGTTCGGATTGTGAAATTTGACCAAAGTGGCTGGCTGTCGGGCAATGATAGCGACGATAGAGTAGATGCAGGATTCTCGCTGACGTTCGTGGACATAATATACAATTCGACTGTTGTTAGAACTGGTGATATTGTTGGTTTCTTTAAGGGAAACAACGATTTTCGACATACGAGGATGTTTGCTGATGTGTTCTTAGAAGTCGACACCAATATGATGAGCGTGTCGATCTATCTAATGCTCGCCGGAGCAGGTACGACAACGTTCGAATTCATAGACAAGCAATCAGGGACCATTATTTGGCAAGACACTGAAACTGGGAACAGCTTCTCGCAATACGTCCGACGCGCGATTCCATCTGGCGCATTTTTCCTAAAGCCGCAAATCCGTAATTTATCCGTCTTGTCGCTCTTTGCGTTCGGAGTAATCCTGATTGTTCTGCTGAATGTGATTCCTGCGAGACGTGATTCGAGACGGATACGGGAGAGTAAGACTGGGCTTTGACTGCTAACGCCATTGGTAGGCACGCGGCAAGCGAACATTGCCTTGATCAGTATGCACGATACGCGCTGGCGTTTGCGGTAGCTATTTCATGCGTCATTACATTACCGCGATTTGCACCAGGTATTCCGATGGGAATTGATACGACGAGTCACTTGTATCGTGTCCTGTTCTTGAGCCAGTGGCTGGGTCACGGCATTTTCCCGTTTTGGAGCCCGGATTGGTATGGCGGATCGCCAACCCTGTTGCTCTATCCACCTCTTGGATACTTCTTTTCTGTTGGGCTTGGTATGCTTGGGGTCGATCCCCTCTTATCATATAAGCTCGTTGACGCCGTATTCTATTGTCTAGCTCCGCTTACATTGTATTCTCTGGCCAGAGAGTTTGGATTCTCGAAGGGCGAGAGTGCGTTCGCCTCAGCTCTGTATAGCGTAGTGCCAGAGGTAATTGAAAACTATCTCTTCTATGATCGTTTTCCAACCGTTGTCGCTATCCCAATTTTTTGTGCATTCATTGTTGTATTTCATCGAGCGCTAATTGGATCTCGGCGCCTCTTCAATTTGCTTATGTCGATTCTTCTTATGTCTGCGTTGTTGCTAACTCACCATCTCTCTGCTCTCATAGCAGGTATTGTGGCGTTATTGGTCATCGTCGTCGAACGTCGCGAGATCGACATGTCGAGATCGATTCCAGATTTGATCGCGATTGGATTCGGAACTCTGTGCGTGAGCGCGTTCTGGTTTGTACCATTCGTGGAGTCTCTACGCCTGTTTTCAGGCAATAATTTCTATAATCGTAACGTAATTTTTCCGTTTATCGCCGCTTCATATTTTGGAATAAATGTAGTTGTATACCTGCTCGGCATAGTCCAATTTTCAATCGCCCTCTTCGCTATTCATCATCTATTGAAAGAAATCTACGCAAATCATTTGCGGTTGCCATCCTCCTATTTCTTTATCCTTTTGTTAGGTGGGATGAGTTTGTACGAAATCGGAACGTTCACAAATGTTTTGTTGGCGTATTCCGGTCAATGTATTGTAATTCTATCATTCGTTTGTTTTTTGGGACAATTTTTGTTCGTGGAAGAGGAGAAAAAAATGTCTGAGAAGAGTAGAGTACTCGTAACTGTTTTTTGGTTTATCCTCTTCCTCTGGATTGGCTTGGGCTACTACGCGCTTCCGCTCATCTGGTTGCCATATGTTCGAGAAGTTTGGATTAGGACTATGGATGTGTACCGAATATGGTTGTATCTTGCATTGCCCATGAGCGCGCTTGCTTCCTTCGGACTCGGGAAACTGTTGACCAAAGCACCGAGCAAGCTGATTTCGCTAGGATTGGTGATTTTGTTGGCGACGCCGTTAGCCGCGGGCGTATTACTCAAAGTAAACTATGCATCAACTGCACCCGTCAATGGTGTGCTCCCATACACGGCGAGCAACGCTGAGATTCCCCAACCGATACTTGACTACTTCGAGCATGATTCTTCGTCCGGACGCATCCTCGGCATCAATGTACCGTTTTGGATATACGTGCTGCCAAATTACGTTGACAAACCAATTCTTGATGGATGGTATCCACAAACGAAGTTACTGACTCAACTGGTCGATGTTAATGATTACCGGATCGATGATCTGGAGACGACTCCGAACCTCGCATCGAGGCTTGTAATCTGGAAGGGCTTAATCGCACAAGCAGACTTATTGGATATCACGTGGGTGATGGTCGGTGGTAGGGCTCTGGCAGATCAACTGATGATTGGCGGGCGCTTTGTCGAACAGCTTTCGGTTCAATATCCAACGTCGCATGGATTCATCGACTTGATATTGTTCAAAATCGTTAGAGTGCCTTCGTTCGTAGTCACGAATTCCTCTGCTCTTAGTGTGCAGAACGTTTCGCAACCGAATCCAGACGAGATCGTTCTTACCTTCAGCAGTTCTGCACGATCGAGCGAGGCTCTTGTGAAGGAGGCCTACTTTCCGACTTGGAACGTTATGGACGGAAACCATGGTGTACAAGTCCATCGGGAGAACAGCACAGGATACATTCTGTTGACGATTCCAGCAGGAGTTACGGAGGTAATCCTCTATCAAAATCCGAACGAAAGAACATGGGATACAATTTCAATCGTTGCTTCCCTAATTTGTTCGATCGGCCTAATTGCCAGCCTCGCTACAAGAAGGAGAATGTGACCTATGCCGAATCGGACTATAACGACCGATGAAACTCTCCTTGTGCGACTCAGTTTCATATTCGCGGCCGGATTCATACTCTCTGAGGGACTTCAGAACTGGATACGTGGTGACATCGAGACACATCCTGAGGTTGTTTTGCTACTACTCACTACCTATGCGCTCGCATTCGTTCTCTTCATACTTGCCACCATGAACTCTGAGGGTATACTTCGGGTAAGAGATCTTGCGCTAGTGTCTCTTGTAGTGACGATCATCGTGAGTTGGTATGTAATCACACAGGTAGAACATCCTGGTTCGTACCAAACAGATGCACTTGCGTTCGCTCATTACTCCGCGATTCTTTTCTCGAAAGGTATCAATCCGTATACGCAAGATCTAGACTCGGCGCTTACAATGTTCTCGGTAAATCCGCAATTTATCACGCTCACCCCGACGGGCGACCTTGTAAGCACGTTGAACTACCCGGCATTGCAGTTCCTCGTCTTGCTACCAATCGTTTGGTTCCAGCTTCATGATGCACGTATAATTGTTTATGCAACTGAATTGCTGTCGCTCTTGATAATCTACTATTGGACGCCTCGTGAAGTACGTTCGATTGTCCTAATCCCTCTGTTCGCAGGGTCAGATCTAGTAATCAATTTCACCGCAGGCTCGGTAACCGATTTTCTGTGGGTTCTACCACTCGTTCTAATGGTCGTATGGTTTGATCGACCATGGTTAGCCGGGGTTATGTTCGGTCTAGCGTGTGCTACAAAACAAACTCCTTGGTTGCTAGCACCTTTTCTCTTAGTGTGGTTTGTACGCGATGGTGCATCGCACGTTTACAGAGCTACCCGCTTGCGTAATGCATTCATGTTCGCCGCGTGTGCTATTGCAGCTTTCGTGATCCCTAACGCATGGTTCATGTGGCTGAATTTCTCTGCGTGGTATACGGGAGTCGTGACTCCTGCGTTGGGGAATCTGGTTGTACTTAGCCAAGGGTTATCCCTGATTACGCTGGCATTGGGCGTACCACTTCCGCCAGAATTTTACCTGGTGTCTACCGTCGCTGTAGGCGTAACTTTGCTTGTGAATTATTACGCGTGTTTTGATAAGATGAAGTTGACGATATGGGCGTTTCCAGCAATCATGTTGTGGTTTTCGTATAGAGGGCTTCAAAACTACTTTGTATTTTGGATGCCGCTGCTCGTCATGTCTGCTGTAATGCTTTACCGGAAGCGATTTGTTAATGCGGTATAGAGCCGTATCTATCATATCGATAGCACTATGTGCTCTCGTAATCAGCGCGGCTTTCGTGAATTATTACGGGCAGGTTTTTCAACCATCGCCTCT
>DASQZS010000041.1:0-11328 GCA_035638535.1 Candidatus Acidiferrum sp. | reverse complement strand
ATCGACGTCATCATGACTGGGAAGCCTAAGAGCCTACGCGACAAGATGCAAGTTGTCTTAAGCACTTTCGCTGACTTAGAGAAACAACTGGGAATCGTTGAAGATGCAACCCTATACCAAGCATTATCAAGAAAAGTAGACATAACGGATGACGAAGCAAGACGACTCGTCGACCAATTGATGAGGGAAGGAATAATCTACTCTCCTAAACCCGGCCACCTGAAACGAACCGCCGCGTAGCTGACACAACTTGGGCCTACGCATCGACGAACTGCCTATCGCGGATTCCGTTAAGGGCGTACTTGCTCGTGCCGGATACGAGACGCTCTACCCGCCCCAAGAAGACGCCATAAAAGCAGGAGCGTTAGATGGAAAGAACATCGTTTTGGCAAGTCCAACCGCATCCGGCAAGACGCTTCTAGCAGAACTAGTCATCATGAAAGCCATCATGGAGAGAGGAGGGAGAGCGCTTTACCTAACGCCACTTCGAGCGCTTACTAGCGAGAAATATGAGGACTTTCAAAAATACACTTCAATAGAAAAACAACCAGGAAATCTGGTGAGGGTGGCTGTCACCAGCGGAGATTACGATAGCTCTGACATCTATCTATCAAATTTCGACGTCATCATTTCCACGAACGAGAAAGCAGATTCACTCCTACGTCATCGATCCCCCTGGATTTCTGAAGTCTCAGTTGTTGTCGTCGACGAAGTACACTTGATCACCGAACCCGATAGAGGACCAACGCTGGAGGTTGTTCTGACCAGGCTACTTGAGATAAATCCGACCATACAAGTTATCGCGTTAAGCGCCACAATAAAAAATGCTGCTGAAATAGCGAAATGGTTGAACGCAAAACCAATCACAACCGAATGGAGACCCGTACCATTACGCGAAGGCGTTTACTACAACGGCGAAGTCCAATTCAAAGACGGATCTGCACACACGATACCACAGATTACGCAGAACCCAATCTTCGACATTGCGGTAGATGTAGTTGAAAATGGTGGGCAGGTTTTGATATTTGCTGAAACCAGACGTCTTGCAGTTGAAATGGGCAAACGAGCATCAGCAACCCTCAGAAGATACCTGCCCAAACAAGACAGAAGAGGACTTGAGAATATAGCTCAACGCATTTTATCAATCGGCGAAAGAACGAAACTTGGTGAAAACCTGGCAGAACAAACATTGAACGGCGCCGCATTCCACCATGCTGGATTACCCGGGGCGCATAGGAAAATCATTGAAGACGCATTCAAAACAGGACGATTAAAGATACTCTCAGCAACGCCAACATTAGCCGCGGGAGTGAACCTTCCAGCAAGAACCGTCATAATAAGCAGCTACGAACGCTACGAAGCAGGATACGGACGATACCCTATCTCAGTTCTGGAATACAAGCAATTCTGCGGAAGAGCGGGTCGGCCGAGGTATGACAAGTACGGTGAAGCGATTCTAATCGCTAGAACCGAAGATGAGCAGGACTACCTGATCAAGAACTATGCTCTCGCCGAACCTGAAAGAATCTGGTCGAAGCTTGGAGCTGAGAAAGTCCTTCGCCCACACGTCTTAGCAACAATAGCTACACGTTTCGCGAAAAGCGAAGATTCGTTGATCAAGTTCTTCTCCAAAACCTTCTACGCATACCAATACGACGCCAAGATGATAGGAACGAAGTTACGCGACATAATGAGCTTCTTGAGTCGTGAACAAATGATTGAATTTGACGGCGACGTACTTACGGCCACGAGATTTGGTCGACGCGTTTCCGAATTGTACATAGATCCTGTCTCCGCCGTCATACTAAGAGATGGCCTCTACACTCGCGCGAAGCATCTAACGGATGTCAGCTTCCTACACCTAATCTCCAGAACCCCTGACATTGCACCGAAACTTTATCCTCGGAGAGGAGAAGACGAAATGCTGGATCTGTTTGCAAGAGAACATCAAGACGAGTTCATGTGTGAAACGCCGGAGTATTATGGCGACATGAATAGTATTACGTACGAAGAATTCCTTTCCGAACTCAAATGTGCTAGAGTATTGTACGAGTGGATTAACGAGACATCAGAGGACGCAATCCTCGAGCTCCACAAGGTGGAACCGGGCGACATCCTCAGAATCGTAGATACCGCAAAATGGCTTCTCCACGCCACTTATCAGCTTGCTGAACTGTTCGGCCACAAGGACATACTGAATTTCACGTACCAATTACAAATACGCTGCACGAAGGGTGTGAAGCAGGAACTTGTGCCATTGGTTGAACTGGATGGAGTTGGACGCGTGAGAGCACGTGCATTGTACAATGCGGGGTACAAATCTATCGACGACCTGAGGCATACCTCGATCACAGATCTGATGAGCGTACCGCTAATCGGACCTGGCCTGGCGAAGAAGATCAAAGAACAGGTCGGTGGCGTCATTAAAGCAGATGAATGGGAGAAGCTGAAATCAAAATCCACTGAAATTACGGAACAAAGCCTACTAACAGACTATCATGAGGACGAGCCCAGCTAAGACCCCAATCCCCTGGCACGCCTCTCCTTTTCGGTTTTCTCAACAGCCACATCCACTAATTTTCCTGACATTCCAAGGTATAATTTCGGATCCATAGCAGAGTCAATATCCGCTCTTGACAAGAACTTAACCACAGCAGGGTCGTTCGCCAAGGCTTCTGCTAGGTCTCGTTTCGATTCAATGCTCTCGAGCACAATTTTTTGAACAACCCTGTATGCTTCCTGACGATGAGCGCCTTTCTGCACCAACGCAACAACGATGGATTCAGCCATCATGGGACCCTTGTACTCCATCAGGTTCTCCAACATGTGTTTTGTGTTGATTTGGATCCCGCTGAAAATTCGTATCATTGAGTTCAACATGTGATCAAGAATAATGAACGCCTCAGGGATCGTGAAACGTTCGACCGCAGACTGAGTCAGATCTCGTTCATGCCACGTTACGATGGACTCGAGAGAAGGTCCGACCAGACTTCGCATTAACTTGGCGAGGCTTGATACGTTTTCACTCCGCCAAGGATTACGTTTATGAGGCATAGCAGAACTTCCAACCTGTTTGCCAGTCTGGAACGGTTCGGCCAGTTCATCGATTTCTGGTCTTTGCAGATTTCTGATCTCTGTTGCGAATTTATCCAATGAACTTGCAATCATCGCAAAATCGCATATCAGTTCTGCGTATCGATCTCGTTGGATAATTTGCGTACTGACTTCAGCATATCCTAGGCCAAGACGATTCATGACGAGTTCTTGGATTTGATAGGCGTTCTTTCCAAATCCTGCCATAGTGCCTACTGCGCCACTCATCTTGCCAACGAGAATACGTTGACGACATTCCGCAAGTCGACATACATGCCGACTGACCTCACGCAGCCAGACACTGAACTTTAGTCCCAGCGTCATTGGGATAGCGAGCTGTCCGTGAGTTCTCCCCACTATCAATGTGTCTCGATGGTTCTTCGATAGAGTTAGAAGCTTGCCTTCGAGCTCGTCTAGCTTGTGAGCTATTATTACTATGCCTTCCTTGATTTGCAGCGCGGTTGCTGTATCAAGAATGTCAGCCGAGGTTGCTCCTAGGTGCACGTATGCGCCTCCTTTCCCTGAGACTTCAGACAGCGCTTCTACAAGTGCCATGGTTTCATGTTCGACGGTCTTCTCGATCTCCTTCACGCGTTCGATTTTGACGAACTTAGTGGAGGCATGCTTCTCGATATCTTCTGCGGCTTGTGAAGGGATATCTCCAACTTCCGCTCTCGCTTGGGCGAGAGCAGCTTCAACGTCAAGCATCTTCTGGAAACGTGTGTCTTCCTCGAACACACGTCGCATCTCTTCACTGCCGTAACGGCCTGTATCGATTGGAAGTATCGGCAACACTGGTTCTGGATACAACAGGGTGCGCGTTCATATATAGAACTTAAAGTCGGATTCAATGGTCAAGATTTTTTGCGCAGAACTTATGAGTGGCATGACAGAGGATGTTGAAACGTGCATAAAGTCAACGTTAATTCGGTACCTGATAAGCAGGTGAAAGAGGACGGAGCCACCGGCACTAGAATAAAATGGCTCATAAACGAAAGCGACGGTGCTCCGACGTTTTTGATGCGCCAGTTCACACTGGAAGCAGGTGGGCATACTCCGTTTCACGACCACGATTGGGAACATGAGGTCTACATCTTAGAGGGCGCAGGGACAGTAAAGTATGAAGGCAAAGAGGAGGCCATCGGGCCGGGGGACGCAATTTTGATTCCTCCGAATAAGAAGCATCAATTTCGAGCGAGTTCAGATAAGGAACTCAAGTTTCTTTGCATGGTTCCTAAATGAGCTTCTTGAACTGATGGTTAGCCGCTGAAGAAAGGTCGCGGCTAACCTTGACCGCTATCGCAGGAGTCATCAGTAAAACTAGTGGTTCAGACGCTTACGTTAACGAAATGTTATCTGCATTGAAACATCGGGGGACGCAAACAAAAACAAGAATCATCAACACACAACCGGAAGGAATAGCACTAGGATGCGCGTCCACTACTCAACCAGCCTTCAGGTTTGATTTTGCTTCAGGAGCAGCGGTTGCGCTGGATGGAACACTCTATAATGTCCAAGAGCCCAACCAGGCTAGATACATTCTAAAAGCGCTTACTAAGGGTCAAGATCCACTGCTAGCGCCGGGCGGATATAGCGCAATATGCGTCCGCAACGAACAACTGCTCGCCTTCAGAGACGTCAACGGTCTGAAACCGCTTTACTATGCTCAGCGTAAGGGTCTGGTGGCCCTAGCATCTGAGCGAAAAGCTCTTTGGAAGATTGGTTTTCGCGATGCGGAGCGGATTCTCCCAGGACATCTTTACACTATTTCTTCCATGAAACTTAGAAGAAAATGTGTAACGAGGTTTTCTCGACCTCTGGAACAACGAATGAGCATCAACGAAGCGGCATCTCAACTCACACGGCATTTAATCCGGTCGATGCGCTTGATCACGAAAGGCGTAGATCGTGTTGCGGTAGGATTCTCAGGAGGATTGGACAGTGCGATCACGGCGGCTATAGCAAAACGGCTCTGCAAGGAGGTTGAACTCGTTAGTGTCGGACTCTCCGGATCATCTGAACTTCAAACCGTTGAAGAGTATGCACGACAACTCGACCTACCCATAACGGTTGAAACTTTCAGCCCTGATCTGCTCGAAGGATATGTAAGGCGTGTAGTTTGGTTGATAGAAGAATCGAATTTTATGAAAGTTAGTGTCGCAATTCCCCTTCATTGGGCTGCGATGTTGGCAGCTAGACGAGGGCATAAGATAATGCTCTGCGGACAGGGGAGCGATGAGCTCTACGGTGGATACTCAAAATATGCACGAATCTTGGACTGTAGAGGACGTAGGGCGCTGGCAACTGCGCTTTATCGCAGCGTACTGGATGCAGCCCTGGTAAACTATGAACGCGATGACCAAACCGTTTCTCCGTCAGGCATTGAACTTCGTACCCCCTTTGCCGACCCCGACCTGATCAGATTTTCCTTAACCATCCCTACTGAACACAAAGTCAAGAAAGGAAATGATCTGGTCAGAAAATGGGTGCTTCGCGCTGCGGCGAAGAGACTTTCATTACCTGAGGAAATGATCTGGCGGAAGAAGAAGGCTATACAGCACGGAACCGGTGTTGAGAACGCGATCCGAAGACTAGCAAGGAAACGAGGATTCTCCATAGAATCGTATCTCTCTGACGTATACAGCCAAGTAGCATGGAATCCGGCAATGCCATAATCGAAATTCGTAAGAGCAAAAATAACTAATACGTGAACTTGAGAACACTAAGTTGGCCGAGCGAATGCAAGCAACGACACGCTGTCCGAAATGTGGGTACGTCTTGAGGTACGATGGAACCAGCTATCGCTGCGACTTCTGCGGATACATCGCCGCTGCTCGACGACGTAATGGCTTAACAGAGAGGATTGACTCCCTCGAAAGAGGATTACGCCAAAGCGTTATCAGATTCCTAGAACCTCGACAAAATAGGGACCCCGCAGATTTTCGACGTGTCATGCCTGCAACCCGACCTTGCATCTCCTGCGGTACAAGCTTACCGATCGGAACAAACCTATGCTCGAACTGCGGAGCTTCACAAAGCCCCACGCATGTAACTCCCGACAATACTCCCGCGGATTGGAAGGTTTATGATTATATCCTTGCCCACGAAGGAACTATTTCGATGTCGCAGGCATCAAACGAACTTTCGATTTCTCAGGAAACGCTCAGTGCGACCATAGAGCGTCTGAAAGCCTCGGGATTATTGAAGCAGGCCTAGGGTTACTTCCATTTTATAGTGCAGCCGACAGGTTTCGTTTCGGCTAATGAAACTTTTCGTCCGGCTATCGTAGCCTCCAATGCATCTCTCAAATAGTTCTCCTTCACGTCATTTGGGTTATCGTAATTGTTATCTATGGTTCCATGGTAGCGAAGAACGTGATTAGAATCAAACAGAAATACCTCAGGCGTTCTTTCAGCTCCGTAAGCCGCTGCGACTTTCTGGTCTTCATCATGAAGGTATGGAAAGTTGAACTTCTTCTCTCTCGCTCGTTCTTTCATCTTCGAGAAATTATCATCTGGAACTTTGATACCATCATTTGAATTTATTGCAACTAGTTGGACATTCTTCGGAGCATAGTCCGTCTGAATTTTGATCATTCGATCTTCCCAAGCTTGAACGTACGGACAATGGTTGCAGCTGAAAATAATGACAACGCACTTACCTGAATAATCGTCGAGTGAATGCTGCTTGTCGTCAATTCCCTTGAGAGTGAAACTTCCGGCTTTATCGCCTGTCTTTAGTCTTGCCACTGATCTTACCCATCCTAGTTAAAATTGAAGAAGCTTTTAAGTTCCCCGAAGCGCTTTGCGGATCATATATTCTGACGGCAAAGGGGAAATGCGACCATCCTCAAGCCGATAGGCTCTGCAGGCTAATCCGAATCCTTCACTTGAACTTGGATCAATGTCTCGGCCATCAATCAAGATGGTTGGAGATCCACGAAAACGATGGGCTATGGCTTCCTGGTTCGTTCTAACGTTGATTGTTTCAATCTCAACAGAGACACCCTCTTGATCAATTATTTTGCGAAGGCGACTTAGAGCTTCATGATGGGAAGGACAGTCATCTGAATACAAGAAGGATATTTTGCGCAAATCTTCCATACTCAAGCAGTGGATCTTTTCTTCCATTACCACTATTCAAGCGCTACCCTAATGCCAAGGAGTGGACTCAAAATTGAAATAGCGATCCGCAAATCATTTAGATTAGGACATGCAGTTTCTTTTGAGGTTTACCAATTGGCAAAAGTAATTGTGAAAGCAAATGAGAATGGCCCGAACCTGATCACGGTTGACGGAACAGTAGCAACCGCCCTCTGTAGATGCGGTCACTCAGAAAACAAACCGTACTGTGATGGCGCACACAGAAAGGCTAACTTTCGTGCTCCGGCCGCGGAAGTGAAAATAACAGACTGAACATTCGAAAACAAAACACTTTTCCACCTTTTTTGTACTACAACGTGCGCTCAGATTTTCCTACGTATCAGCGCTGAACAATTTTCGGCAACACATCAAGTACCGCTTGAAAGTCCACTATCTCCTCGAATTTCACTTCATCCTTTCGGCATCGCTGTGCTGATGGAGAACCCTTCATCGCGAATGCGAAGTCAGCCTTTCTCAGCGCGTAATAATCGGCGTGGCCGTCGCCAATGTACGCTACCCTGTGACCACCTCGTTGATAATGTGCCACGAGATCATCCTTGAAGGAATACGAAGCAGGATCATGTAACTTCGGAAAGTACAGTCGGATGCCCTCAGGGCGACATTCCGCTTTGGGGGCATACACTCGGACGTAATCGTCGACCCTTTTCTTGCTCATGAAATGTCTTATGATGAAATCTAATCCACCGCTCGTTATGATGAAAGGTACTTGCGCATGTCTGCAGTAATTTACCATTTCAGCAAAATGTGGGCGCACAACGGCTACTGCATCCACCTCTTCGACAATAGTAAGTTCTGGAGCGGCAATCATGGAGAATTGGCGTTTGAGACTTTCCTCAAACGTAATCTGTTCTAGGGCGGACTGTTTTTCAATTGTCTCCCAATCGCCGTCAGCAAATTTCGCGAGCGCGGCCGATCCTGTGTCGACATCGACAATTGTTCCATCAAAATCGCTCAACAAGATGAGGTCGCTCATTATCTCAAATCTCGAGACAATCTCTAGTTCTCTATAATTAAGGAGTAGGGCAAATACTGGAAATTTCCTGACGGTTATGGCGTGATCTGCATCATCGCAGCCAACAACAATATCAAAGTCATCAAGCTCAGATTTGCAATCGAAACTAGTTTACTCATTTTTCTTATCTCCCTCAGCTCTTCTAACCTTTTTTGTTTTCCAAGTCGAACTATTTGTTTCCCGAAATAGGCATTGTTCAAGTAAACTAGGAAGATGAGTACTGCGACAAGTATCATTTTAGTCAGTAGAATTGTCCCCGGATATGAGATGAGACTGGAGACTGAGGGCAGGTACCAAGTTGCGTTGTATATTCCAGTAAGAATTAGAATAACCAACGTTGGGTTAACGATTCTGCCGAATTCTTTCGCAATCTTACCAACAATCTGTGTTCTCTCGGATTCGTCTTGTGTCATTAAGCGAGAAGCGGGAACTACTACGAACCACATAAAGTAAGAACCGCCAATGAAGACCACGGCGCTTAGAAGATGAACCCAGAGCACAAAAAAATTCAAGATGATGATGACGTTCAATGTCCGCTCTCGACGGTTCAACTAGGCGTGGCCCGTTTTCAACTTCACGGTAGAGCGGGTATGAGCGAACGCGTAGTTCATCCCTACATCGGAAACTCGTATAATTTCGGCAATAATAACGAATATCTCGCGGATATGGGCATTATCAAGTGAGGTTGTTCTGTACGAGCGCAATAATGTGTCCCGAGTGCGGTTTTCAAAATCGTCCTGAAGCTATCTTCTGTGGGCAGTGTGGGATCAAACTATCTGCTCAATCACAGAATGTACAACCCGACGTCGCTGAGATTCCAGAGCATTCGGCCCCTGTCATTCAACTCAATCAACTGGAAGCTAAAGAAGATCTCACAGAACAAATCCCCTCACCCCAAGACACACTTACTTTCGAATCTCCAGCGGTCGAAACTAATCAAACGGAATTAACGCCTGATCAATCTCAGGGTGAGGAAAAGGTGAACTTCAGATACGACTCTACTCGGTTTCCCGCATATGATTATTGGAGCATATTCTACTGGATTAGTGGCGTCGCAGGACTCGTCATCGGAGCCTATACGGTATCCCAAGCCAGTCTCATCGGTTTGCCTACTCCTAGCGTATTGCTGGCGATCGATGGAGTTGGAGTAATGATATTCGCTGCGGTGCAAATATTGGTAGGCTTACTGCGTCATACAAAATGGGTGTGGCGAGGATTGACCGAACGAATCGCCGCCTGTACGTATATGCTGTGGGGAATTCTCGGAATCCTGATCGGTCTTCTTGCACTGGGGCTTACGAACGAGTACTTAATAATAATCGCTGCCGTAATCTATGTTTCCACTACCTGGAATATTCTTGGATGCATTGGCCTAGGATCGATCGTTCTCATGTACTGGTACTGGAACGCACATGCACCTCTTCAAGCTTCAGCATGGAGTAGACCTACTCGATCGCAATATGTTCATGAAACACTTTTGCATTATCCAGGCGCATACTGCATTCGTTGCGGCATGCCGCTCAAGAGAGACGATCGGTTTTGCAGTTACTGTGGCAGCTTGAAGGAGATCTAATTGATAGTTTTCGGGTAGAGATGTGCACATATAATCACTAGAATTGCAGTTCCAACCAACATAGCCACCAAATCAAATGCGAGTCCATACGTGCTAGTGCTGCCTTCAATCATTAACGATCTCAAAGCATCAACCTGGTACGTCAGAGGATTGAACTCTGAAACATACTTCAGCCATTGTGGCATTATCGCGATTGGGTAAATCGCGTTACTAGCGAAGAAGAGAGGCATGGTTAGAATTTGGCCGATCCCCATAAAACGTTCTCTAGTTTTGACGACGCATGCAACTATCAGCGAGAATGTTGAGAAAAGCGCTGCTCCAAGCACAGCGATCAATAAGACACCCAGTATTGCGAAGAAATTAGGATTAAGTCGAACACCTAGAGCGAGCGCCAGGAAGTAGATTATGGCACATTGGACGAGACCGCGTTCTCCAGCAGACAACGCTTTTCCCAATACTAGAGCTGCTCTCGGGGCGGGGCTGACAAGCAGTTTATGTAGTATCCCGAGATCACGCTCCCAAATAACCGCTATTCCGTAGAAGATCGCGACGAACAGTACGCTCTGAGCCAAGATGCCGGGGACCATGAAATCAAGATAGGGGAGGTTTCCGGTAGGAATTGCTTGAGCATGAGCTAACACCTCACCAAATATCAGTATCCACAACGCAGGTTGTACCGCGCGAGTCACAAGTTCGGTCGGATCGTGATGAAGCTTCCTAGCTTCCAGCTCAGCGATCGTAATGGTTTTTGCAACAAAATCATACACACTCCAGAGCACGTATGTGAGTCGGAGATGTTGCATCTATCCTAACCTCTGCGCCACGCGTCTCGTTCTGGAGACGTCGCGGAAGTTTCCTCCTGACTCGAGCTCATAACCAGCATAGTGCACGAAAACGTCATTGAGAGTAGCATTGGGACCCACTGACTCCTTCAGCGCTGTTGGTGTACCTATCGCCACAACCTTTCCAAGATGCATGACTGCAACGCGTGTACAGAGAGCGTCCGCTTCCTCCATGTAATGCGTCGTGAGTAGAATCGTTGTGCCATAGTTTTCTCGGAGTTTCTCGATATGTTCCCAAACAGTCGTGCGTGCAATAGGATCAAGTCCCACCGTTGGCTCATCCAAGAACAGTACTTTGGGACGGTGAAGCATAGATTGGGCGATTTCAAGCCGACGAATCATGCCACCCGAGTAGTTATGGGCAAGTTTGTCAGCCACCTCGGATAATCCCATGAAATCCAGTGCTTCTTGAACGCGTTTCTTACGCTCATCTCGGGGAAGGTTGTATAGTTTAGCGAAGATCAATAAGTTCTCATAGCCAGTCAGGGATCCGTCAGCGGACAGTAGCTGAGGCACGTAGCCAATAACTCGCCTAACATCTGGGGCGTGGTGAAGGATGTCATGACCTGCTATTGATGCATTGCCAGATGTTGGAGGCAGGAGGGTGGTCAGCATCTTAATGACCGTCGACTTGCCAGCTCCATT
>DASQZS010000040.1:0-3199 GCA_035638535.1 Candidatus Acidiferrum sp. | reverse complement strand
GTTCGTCTCGCATATGCTAATGCTACCGCTTGCTTCATGTCTGGCTCGACTTTGTCATATTCTTTGAATTTAGCTGCTAATTCGTCGGCGTAGCCATCGTCAACGAACAACAATCTAGAAGCTACGGTACCACGTAGGATCAGACTGTTTTCATCAGTCTTGCCCTGCAATATTCGCAATTGTGATCGATGGAACTCTCGAGAGAGCTCCATTCGTGTGGGAAGGAGAATTTGGAGGAAAGCGATTTGATCTGAAACCTCAGACGCTGGGAGGAATTCCGTCTCCCCATGATAGCGAGTTAGAAGCTTGAGATAATCTGTGAACGTCATAATGCCGGAAAGCAAAAATGCGAAAGCGTCAGCAACTATTCCCCATCTGTCGATCGAGGTAAGGTTGCTTTTCCAAACTACCTCATCGAGGCCCAGGTAACGCACTAAATAAAAGCCGGTTCGGTTCAAATTTACTCGCAAAGAGGAAACGTGGCCCACGTCAACTGTCTCATCTTCGCGTTCGAAGAGAAGGCTTCGTGGTTCGCCATTTACTTCCATATTGACCGGTATCGGCCAGGTCCCTTGCTCGAACGCGCCCGATATCAGAAATCTTTCCTGATGGAGCTTCAGTTTTCCTCCATCCAACGATACCGTGACAATAGGATGCCCAGGTTGTCGAATCCAGGAAGTCATCACTTTCTTCACTTGTAGCCGAGAAGCACCTTCTAACATGTTCCATAGATCGTTACCCGTCGCGTTCGAGTAAGCATACTGGGTTAGGTAGTGTTGAATTCCTTTTTGAAACGCCTCTACCCCAATATACGCTTCGACCATTCTCAGGATACTCGCACCTTTACCGTAACTGATATCATCGAAGATCTGCTCGATCTCCTCTGGCGAATTCACATGCACCTCTACCGGATGCGTATTCTTCAGAGCATCTCGTGCACCAGCTCCGCTAGTTTCCATTCTTAGAAAATCGTCCCATACCTTCCATTCTGGATGAAGAGAATCAATTACTTTGAAAGCCATGAACGTCGCGAAACTCTCATTCAACCAAATGTCATCCCACCACTTCATCGTGACTAGGTCTCCGAACCATTGGTGAGCCAATTCATGAATTACAACTTCTGAGACCCGTTTTTTGGCCCGCGTGCTACTCCCGACGTCTATGAGAAGAGCGGTTTCTCGAAACGTGATTGCTCCCCAATTCTCCATAGCCCCCATCGCGAATTCGGGTACAGCGATCATGTGAAGCTTAGGAAGTTCGTACGGGATTCCGTAGTATGATTCGAAGGAAACCATCGCTCTCTTAGCTTCATTCAATGCGAAGTTGCCTAACTTTGCTTTCCCTGGAATAGTAGCGACGATAACATCGGTCTTGCCTAGCTTGTCCTTTTGCTCTTCAAATTTTCCAACGCCGAGGTACAGAAGATATGTGGACATTCGCGGTGTCTTCTGAAAGGTGACAACTTTCTTCTCCCCTTCATCATTCGCGGAGGCAACAGGCATGTTCGAAATCACATCAAGGGTCTTGTCTACTCTTACAGTGACCTTGAACTCGGCTTTCACATCGGGTCTATCGACGCAGGGTAGCATGCGTCTGGCTTGGGCTGCTTCGAAATGTGTCGTCACAACATGAGTGTGATCATAAGGTGCTCGATAAATTCCAGCCAACGAATCGGGAATCAATCCTTTGTAATTGACGGCTAACGTTCCAACAAAAGCTCCAGTACTTATCGTCAATTCTTCGCCGCTCTGTTTGAATTGAAAATTCTTCTGTCCCGAAGTCACGTGGAGTATCTCGAGTCCAGCAGAATTCAAAACAACATCGCCTTCAGATGCCAACTCAATAAGCACTTTGCCGTTGAACTTCAACCCAGTGAAATCAATATCCATGAAAAGATCGTAAATTTTGACTTCCACGGCCTAAGACCAACCACTTGCACATCTAACTTGGCCTACGTAATCTTTTCCGAAAATCCCTACCTACAGTTCCCGTGTCCGCGTGACCTTGTGGGCAGACACGGTTGAGGGGTAAGTCCTTATGTTCGCTTCTGAATCTGGAACGTGTAAATGAATCGGTGTCTCATATGACGGGCCAAATTAGGAGCGAAATCAAGACTACGAAAATTCTTGATCTACCCATCGGAACTGGAGCGACGGGCACTCGTTCTGAGTCCGATTCGATGGGCACGATAGATGTGCCCGCCGAACATTACTGGGGTGCACAAACGCAACGTTCCCTGTTACATTTCTCGATCGGTTACGATCGAATGCCGATCGAAGTCAACCGAGCGTACGGGTACGTGAAAAAAGCAGCGGCACTAGTGAACGCTTCTTATGGTCTGTTGCCTGAATGGAAGGCAGAAGTAATCTGCAAAGTTGCCGACGAAATAATCGCAGGCAAACTTGACAAAGAATTCCCACTCTACGTTTGGCAGACAGGATCAGGCACCCAATCGAACATGAACGTGAACGAAGTCATCTCCAACAGAGCGATCCAACTTTTAGGCGGAAAACTAGGAAGCAAACAACCCATCCATCCAAACGACGATGTCAACATGTCTCAGTCATCGAACGACACTTTCCCAAGCGCCATGCACATCGCTACCGTACTGGAATTCTCCAATCATCTCATCCCGAACGTTGAATCATTGATTAAGGCAATTTGGAACAAGGCGGTCGAATGGGTAGAAGTAGTCAAGATCGGACGAACACATCTACAAGACGCCACACCCCTAACAGTCGGACAGGAATGGTCAGGTTACGCGACACAACTACAGCATGCACTAGATTTAGTGAAACATTCCAGGAACGGACTTTATGAGTTAGCTGTAGGCGGAACAGCGGTAGGAACAGGCCTCAACGCACCTGCTGGTTTCGGAGATAGGATGGCAGTTGAAATCGCCCGACTTACAGGTCAACCGTTCGAAACTGCACCGAACAAGTATGCGGCTCAAGGCGGCGCCGGCCCAACAGTCAATGCAAGCGCCGCATTACGAACACTGGCTGTGTCACTGATGAAAATAGCCAACGACATACGATGGCTCGGCTCCGGCCCACGCGCAGGATTACATGAACTCAACCTCCCACCGAACGAACCAGGCTCTTCCATCATGCCCGGAAAAGTCAATCCAACACAAGAAGAATCAATGATGATGGTCTGCATACAAGTAATCGGAGAAGACAACGCCATAGCACTCGCC
>DASQZS010000039.1:0-7821 GCA_035638535.1 Candidatus Acidiferrum sp. | reverse complement strand
TATCGAATCACCGTACCTACTCAGGACTCTTGATACGTCGGAGATTGCTTCAGTTTGATACGCAACCATGTCTTCGGGAAGAGCTGGTGTGTAGACGTCCTGCGGGCTTAAGAAATGAGCATGACCACCCAGTTGATAAATTCCAGCCTCAAAGGAATTTCTTGTCCTGAGCGACCTGTTGTAGAATAGCATGAAGAGTGTCTTGCCTGGCAGATATTGATGCTTCTTCCTCGCTCGGAAAAGTTTCCTTAAGTCATCAGCGGCGTCGAGAACTTTCTTAATCTCCTCTTGTGAGTAATCATTCGTATCGAGAAAATGTTTTCCTTTCCAACAACCTACGTATGATGGCATTTATGGCTACCTTGATTTTGCTGGTAACATTGATTCGACTTAAGCTTTTGGCGTCACGACCTGTGTGCCGGTTTTACCGTCTAATGCCTCAACGAGCTTCCCCAGTTCGGATATAATCGCTCGGTCTCCCCCACTCTCAACAAATCGTATAGCCGCTTCAATTTTAGGACCCATGCTACCCTCTTTGAAATGGCCCTCATTCAGATGGTTCCTTAACTTTCCGGATGTTATCTCTCCAATTCTTTCCTGTTTCGGTGTTCCATAGTTGAGATAGGCAGCGTCAATATCCGTTAGGATAACGAAAATGTGTGCCCCGATCAGCGTAGCCAGCCTCTGGCCTGCCAAGTCTTTATCGATGACTGCCTCTACACCAACAGCTAGCCTTGCGTCCTCAATTATCGGAATCCCACCCCCACCGCAAGCTACAACGATAAATCCCGCATCAACGAGGGCTCGGATCGCGTTCCGCTCAGCGATTATTTTAGGATCTGGCGAAGGAACCACTCGACGATAGCCTCTTCCCGCATCCTCCTTAATGGTTAAGTCTGGTCGCTGCTGCTTGAGTTTGTCAGCATCTTCTTTTGAGTAGAAAGGACCGATAGGTTTGGTAGGTCTTTCGAATGCAATGTCATGCTTATCAACAACTACTCTTGAAATGACCGTAACCACAAATTTGTCGATTCCACGCGCCTTGAGCTCATTTCTAAGAGCTTGCTGAATCATATATCCGATGAATCCCTGCGTTTCAGCTCCGCAAGCGTCCAATGGGAAAGCCGGGACCATGTTCTTCGCCGCTTCATGCCGAAGTAATGTTGCGCCTACCTGCGGGCCGTTACCGTGTGTCATCACGATCTTGTAACCTTGTTGAATCAAGTCAGCAATCTGGGCGACAGACTTCTTCACATTGCCATACTGTTCATCGAACGTACCTTTTTGACCGCGATGTAGAAGCGCATTTCCTCCAAGTGCGATTACGATAAGCTTCTCGGCCATTTCTCTCGCTACACCGAGCGATGCAGGCCGCCGCTTATGAGTTTTGGTTCACATAATCTCAACGAAACCCATATTATGCCGCTAAAAACTCGTGGTGCTTCAAGAATCGGAGCGATGAAGCTTGCCTAAAGTTGACTTATCCGGTAGAGACTTGATTACAACACAAGAATGGTCGATCGAAGAACTGGAAAAGGTTCTTCGAACTGCGCGTGATCTCAAAGCTAAGTACCATCGCGGATCAGTGCCGCATGTTCTCAAGGATAAGACATTCTTCATGTTATTTTATGCACCCTCAACACGTACCAGAGCCGCATTCGAAGCTGGCATGACATACCTTGGCGGACATGCTCAGTACATAGATGTCTCAACAACCCGCCTTGGATCAGGAGAAGCGGCAAAAGATGTCGCAAAAATGTATGAAAAATATGGTCACGGTCTTGGAGTTCGAATCTTAGACTCAGCAATAGACTACGTCTATGGCGCCGGTGTATCAGTCGTTCGCGAATACGCAAAATATTCAGAAATTCCAGTTATCAACATGGCTTGCTGCACATACCACCCAACGCAGGGTCTGGCCGATCTCATGACAACTCAGCAGTTTCTAGGAAAAGTGAAAGGAAAGAAGTATGTCATAATGTGGGGTTATGCCAAAAGCTTCCGGGGCGTATGCAGCATACAAGAGGAAGCGCTTCTCCTACCAAGATTCGGAATGGACGTGGTCTTGGCTCATCCACCAGGATTCGAAATCGATCCGAGAATACTTGAAGAAGCAGAATCCAACGCGAAAGCGACAGGAAGCGAATTCACGGTAACTAACGATTTGACATCGGCAATCGAAGGCGCACACGCAGTATTCCCCAGAAACTGGGCGTCAAAAGGGCTCCTCGAAGTCGGTGCTAGCAAGTTTGGTAAGGAACGCGAACTGGCGTTGCATGAGAAGTACCGTGACTGGACGCTAACCAACAATCTTGTCGACAAAATGGATAGAAAAGCAATCGTCACACACGTATTACCCGTGCTGCGAGGCGAAGAGGTAACGGATGACGTGATCGACGGACCGCACTCGGTAATCTATCCTCAAGCTGAAAACGGAATGTATGCCAAGATGGCTGTCATGGCTCTAACAATGGGGCGAAAGAAAAAGTAGAAGCCTATAGCTGCAGGACTTTCTCCAATTCCTTCACATTTGGATCTATGACGGGAACTTCAGGCATACTCCTCATCGCTACAGCCGGATCCTTCAGTCCATTGCCTGTAATCTCAACAACAATTTCATCTGACTTCTCAATCCTCCCTGTTTGAATTGCACTTATCATCCCAGCGAGTGAAGTTACACCAGACGGTTCAGCAAAGATTCCTTCAGTTTTGGCTAGGAGCCTTTGTGCTTCCAAGATTTCTTGATCAGTGACTGCTAGCGCAAATCCACCCGAATCTCTAATTGCTAACAGAGCTGAGTCTCCGTCCCAGGGAAATGGATCCATCAGACCCGTTGCCACAGAGTCTGGTTTCTCCCAACTCTTGATCCTCAAAGGATCACTTTTTTGCTCAAATGCACGGACAACCGGAGCGCATCCTGACGATTGAACAGCAATCATCCTAGGTCTTGAATTGACGAAACCTAATCTCTCAAAATCCAAGCAACCTTTCCAGTTCCCACCGAGTGCTCCGCCTGCCCCGACCGGAACAAAGATCCAATCTGGAGGATTCCACTCAAGTTCCTCCATTATTTCATATGACATCGTCTTCGGGCCCTCGGCCTGATACGCGTTCATAGATCCGAAACTCGGGCAGGGGTACCAGTTGTATCGATCACAAACCTCTTTCAGCATAGTGACCGTCGGATCTTGCCCGGTCTCAAGCCCACGAATTTTCACGACTCTAGCGCCGTACATTGTAAGCTGCGCAAGTTTCCCGCTACTAGCCATCTCGGGGACAAAGGTGACGCATTTCAGTCCAGCTTTTGCAGCATAGGCAGATAATGCTGCTGCAGCGTTTCCACTAGACGCTGACGCAACCGTTGCATAACCAAATTCTACGGCCTTAGAAATTCCAACCGTCATGGGGCGATCCTTAAACGACCCAGTTGGGTTTCGCGTATCGTCTAGCAGCCAAAGCGAATTCACTCCAATAGTATTTGCCAGTCGTTTTGCCGCGACAAGAGGCACGCCTCCCTCCCCAAGTGAAACAATATGTTTCGGGTCGTCGATCGGAAGTAACTCACGAAATCTCCATACTCCTTTCTGTCGCCGCGAAAGAACATCTTTGCTAAGGACTTCACGTATCGATTCTATGTCGTATGAAATGTCCAGTCTCCCGTCGTCACGATTTGGACATCTTATCAAACGCGAACTTGGTTCATATTCTGTACCGCAGCGAGAGCATTTCATCTTGACTACGAATGACTTCATTTTCACAACTCCAAACCGTCAGGTGAGATGCTTATCCCTGTTCTTTCCAGCAACCTGATACCGCGATATTGTGCCTGTTGCAGAATTTTCGTCTCGTCAAACGTCTTCACTTGACGGTTCTCCATAATGATTTTTCCGTTAACGATAACTGTCTCCACATCCGATCCTTCGGCAGAGTATGCTAGATGAGAAACCGGATTATAGATCGGTGTCAGATGTGGATGTTTCAGAGACAATAGTATCAAATCAGCCTTCTTTCCAGCCTCTATTGATCCAATCTCATCTTGCATTCCAAGAGCATTGGCCCCGTTGACGGTAGCCATCTCCAGTACGGTTTGCGCTTTCATTGTCAGAGGATCGAGCAACCTGACTTTTTGCAATAACGAAGCTGACTTCATCTCTCTTATCAAGTCGTAGCAGTTATTGCTTGGTCCCCCATCACACCCTAACCCAACATTTACTCCAGCGCGGATCATTTCCGGAACCCTTGCAATTCCAGACGCAAGTTTCATGTTCGAGCATGGACAATGTGCAACGCTCGCGCCATTCTTAGCAAGGATCTGCCACTCGTCTTCTGTAAACCAAACACCATGAGCAAATACAACTTTTTTTCTAACAAGACCAGCATCGTTAATGAATTCAACAGGCTTCTTTCCGTACTCTCTCTTCGCGAACTGTACGTCTTCTTGCACTTCGCCCAAGTGCATCGTTACGCCTGTATCCAATCTTTTTGCGCCATCAGATATCCGCCGGTATAATTCCGGAGTGCAACCTCCCAGTGATCGCGCTCCGTACCAAACACTGATCCTACCGTCTGCTTTCCCGTTCCAACGCTTGTAATGAGTTTCCACTTCGTGTAAGCAAGTTTCAGGATCTTCGATCATTCCAGGATGCATGATCCCTTTTTGTCCGCCGTAGCTGGGCAGCCCCATCACGGTTCTGGACAAGACTCCTCGCATTCCCGACGAATCGAGACTTTCGGCGATACCGTCGAATCCGTACCTTGCGTTAAGATTACTTTCCAGAAACGTGGTGGTGCCTGATTTTATCATTTCCAACATGCACAGTTCGGCGCTGGTTTTTCCATCCTCAAAGTCAAAGTTGCCTTGTAGAGGCCAAACGTATTTTTGAAGCCAGTCGATTAGTGATGCGTCGTCGGCGCATCCTCGAATTAGCGCCTGGGCAAGGTGAACATGGATATCAACTAATCCTGGAAGAACTATCATTCCTTCGGCGTTGATTTTCAGATCCGCCGTGCGCTTCATCCCAGGCGTTTTCCCTACTTCAGAAATTTGATCATCTTGAACATACACGGATCCATTTCTGATGATTCGCCTATGAGGATCCATTGTGATCACAATTCCGTCCGAGATCAAAATTGAACCCATGACTTTCCACTCAACAATCAGAGGTCGTTGGCCGTATCTAAGTTTCTGGTAAGCATTCGATAACTAATTCTGTATCCGGAGACGATGTTAATATACGAACTTGGTCGTCTCCGTCTTATTTGATAGAACTACGATATCAAGCAACACAAACATGGTGTCGTGTAAATGCGATTTGTTCGGCGCAATACGAAAGACAAAGTGATAGAATTGGATGGTATGCCTAAATTCGGTTTACTGACTGATCCAGTCGAGGACGTGGTTGAGCAGATTCTCAGGTTCAAGAAATTAGGTTTCGATTTCACGGAGATTGGTATCGAAGAGCCAAAAGCGACGCCTCAAGCACTAATGTCACAGAAGGATCTTATCATCGACTCGTTGAGTGAAACGGAAATGTCTCCGGTTGGACATACTGCATACTGGGTTCAATTCGGTTCATCCCATTTGAAGGCGCGTAGAGGGTGGGTTGAAGAGGGTAGGGACATGATCAAAGTGGCTTCCGAGCTGAGAATTCGATATTTGAATTTTCATTTTTACGGGAGACTAGGACGAGTCGGAACTACACGAGAATCAGCGTTGGGTTTTGTCGAAAACTTCACAAATTCAATCACAGAATTAACCGAATTTGCATCTGAAAAGAAAGTGGAGTTGATGCTAGAGAATGTCCCGTCACAAGACGGTGGAGTGGCAGGTTTCCGAAACTTCTCAGCAGTCATGGCGGAAGTTCCCAAACTAATGTTTCATTTTGACATTGCGCACGCATATATTGAGAACAGAATGGCCGGCATAAGATCCTACTTAGATGCCTTTTCAGACAGACTGGTGCACATCCACATTCACGACAATCATGGTGAAGAAGACGAACATCTACCTCTAGGTCGGGGAGGAATAGATTTTAGGAAAGTTGCGCGTTGGCTAAAAGAATTAAATTATGACAAAACTATGACGTTCGAAGTATTCACTTCGAATCAGGACGCTGTAAGGTCGAGAGAATACTTCAGAAAACTCTGGAACAAAACAAAACTGTAACACCATCAGCATTATGTGTCATCATGTCCGAAGACATCAATCATAGCGCGAACATCATCGCCGAGTGGATAGAGGATCGGACAAGTGCATCCTGTCTCGTTGTACTCGCGAACTTTTCTTACACAATCATCAGCTGTTCCGCTTGCAGTGATAAGTTGAACGAGTTTATCATCAATAAGCTGTTTAGCTTTTTCTAAGCCCCCAGGCTTCGCTGGCCACCCGCCCAGTGCTGTTTTAACTTCCTCGATTAGGCTTTCTTTCACTCCACTTGCCTTAGCGATGTGAGGTTGCTGACCTAAATATTGAGCAACCAATGGTCGAGCGTCATCCAACGCTCGATCCGCATCCTCGTCTAGGGAGCAAACAACTAGTTGGGGGCGGTCAATATTTTTGAATTCACGCCTACTTCGAGTCGCTCCCTCTCTGAGATGTTCAATCGCTGTCTTGTTGTACTGTGGTGACACAAGATAATTTAGGAGCAAACCATCAGCAATTTCACCGGTCAATTCAATCATCTCCCATCCCGTGGCTCCTATGAAAATTGGAATTGCCCGTGGAGTGGACGGATCACCATAGACCACGTCAAGACGAATGTCTCGAACTCTAACAAATTCGCCTTCAAAAGTAACGTTCTCCATCTTGAACAATCTCTGCAGGACCGTGACATACTCGCGCATGGCCTTGATTGGTTTCTTGCGATCGATCCCGACCTTCCACGCCAATGGATCCCACCATGCACCAATACCGAGTAGAACTCTACCCTTCGACAATTCATCGAGAGTAAGGAAAGTCGTCGCGCACAAGCCAACGTTACGTGTCCAATTATTTATTACGCCAGTTCCGAGTTTGATCCGATCAGTAACAACTGCCATCGCCGCAAGAGGAGTTATTGCGTCCCTCGCAAGCCGAGACTCCGCGTGCCAAATTGCTTCGAATCCCTTCTTCTCTGCGTATTGCACTAGATCCAGTTCTTCGCGGACCTGATGTTTATCCTGAAGGTAAAGCGCAACTCGATTCATAATTCAACAATCACGAAGCCAAACAATAGTCTTTCGACTCTTTACCATATCACGCTATGAAGACAGTCAATGGAAGAATACGTGAATGGTTAAGAGGTAACTATTTGACAGTAAGGCCGATCAGATTTCTAAAAGGTCGCGCTGGCTTTGCGTGTGGAGCACGTCATTAATTTCAAATTAAACGGAAAGTATGTCACCGTAAAGTGTCCTCCGGCCTACACGCTTCTCGAAGTTCTCCGCGAACAGCTTCAAGTCACTGGTCCCAAGGAGGATTGTGCGAAGGGTGAATGTGGAGCGTGCACGGTAATTATGAACGGCCGGCCCGTATGTTCCTGTCTCGTACTAATCTCACAAGCTAACGGCTCAGAGATAATTACCTCGGAAGGCTTAACTGATGATGGAAAACCAAATCCTGTACAGAAGGCATTCATCGAACATGGAGCAGTGCAATGCGGGCACTGCATACCTGGTATGATAGTTTCTGCATCTGCCCTACTTATGCGAAACCCAAAACCAACCTCGGAAGAAATCCGAATCGCTCTCTCTGGAAACCTATGTCGATGCACAGGCTACACCAAGATCATTGCAGCTGTCGAAGACGCCGCAAAGAACTGGAAACTATAACCTTGATGCGCT
>DASQZS010000038.1:0-7751 GCA_035638535.1 Candidatus Acidiferrum sp. | reverse complement strand
TTACCACGCTCGGCCCTCCCTATGGACGTCCTCAGGACAACCATCTCAGCGATGGCAATGTTCGACCCCAAACCCCGAGAGAACCGTAGAGAGGAACTCTTGGATGTGGCGATTGACCTGATCACTCAGACACCAACCATCGTTACCGCACACAACCACATCAGACACTCACGTTTGCCAATAGAACCGGACCCCACCCTCAGACATGCTGCAAATTTCCTATACATGCTAAGAGGCTCTAAACCCGAAGAATACGAGGCTAAGGCTCTAGACACCTGCTGGGTCCTGCACGCCGATCATGGACTGAACCCTTCAACCTTCGCGGCAAGAGTAACTGCTTCGGCCCAATCCGACATATACTCAGCGCTGACCACAGCCATTGGAACCCTGAAAGGAACAATTCATGGGGGTGCGAACCAGAAAGTGATGGAAATGCTCCTAGCGATACGTGACAACGACAAAGTCAACGAATACATCAAAGACCATTTGAGAAGAGGAATGAAAATACCCGGGTTCGGTCACAGGATCTATAAAGGTGAAGACCCGAGAGTCGCGCACCTTCGTAATCTTTCCCAATCAATATGTCAAAGAACGAGTAATGACCATTGGTTCGAACTTTCCAGAAACGTCGAGCAGGCTGTCTCCGGAGAACGGAAACTACATCCAAACATGGACTTCTACTCAGCCACAATCTACTATGCACTCGGAATCCCAGTCGATATGCTCACGACCATGTTTGCATGCAGCCGGTTAGTTGGCTGGGCAGGACACATAATTGAGCAGTATGAACTAAACAAACTGATACGACCCTTAGGAGACTACGTAGGAGATCTTAACGTCGCATATGTTCCAATAGAGAAGAGACCGTAACCAAGAACCAGCAACATCATACCAAACTGTTCTGGCCAGCCCATTACACAATAAATAGGATTGATCGGCGCAAAACTAGGTAATTATTCTTAACACGTTACGGAAATGTTCTGGTAAACCTGGTTATCCTACAAGTAGCTTTCTAAATTTTCCTTGTTTAATGAGATTATGGCGTTTAGTGGCGGAATGAATGGATGCTTAGCCAACATTAGTTTGATGAAGGTTTCGTGATCTTCGAGTTTTGCGAAAACATGAGCGGTTCGATGCAGAATCCCGTCCATTCTGCGGTTGCGTGTCTGAAGATTGGTTACTATAATCAATACGTGTTCCTGTTCTGCTAATGCGACTAATACTTTCATATCTCGTCGGAAAATTTCTAGTGACTCAACTTTTTCTTGTCTCTGAACGTCCGGGTCGCAGTATAGCAATGTAATGTCGGAGACGATTACTAGTTTAGCGTTGAATCGTTTCAATGCTTCAGGTAGTTTGTTGTTGATTAATGTGCTTAGTTGGTGGTATGTGAAGGCGCGGCTGATGTGAATTCGTTCATGCGTTTCTTCTGGATTGAGCTCGTGTCTTATGGCGTGATCGGAAATTTCGTATACGTCGAAAATGTTTCCGCCATCCAAGAAGAGGATATTGCTATCGAGGCCGAGTGGTTTGGGGAGCGTAGCTCTTACGCAGAGGAGTAGTGAGAGTGCGTGTGCCGCTTTTCCCTGAAGCGCGAACACCTGTCCTAATCTTAGTACAAGCATTTCATCAAGTGAACCGATACTAGTAATCAAGTTTGGCTCCAAATCTGCTCGTAGCGAATTGGCTTTATTGATTCTTGTTTCATCATGGAGTTTTGATGGTTCAAGTAAACATTTTGAATCAATAATTTCCGGATGAACAAGTAGATCTATTTCTAGATCAACCTTTAGGATTTCGCATCGCAGAACCTTCTCGAGCGAAAAACCGCATTCGGGACATTGATCGTTTAAGATTAGGAGGATTTTGTTCGGATGTATTTCCTGCTCGGATAGGACTAGGAGCTCGTCGCAGAGTATGCAATAGTAGACGTATCGAATCTTCCCATTCTTTGATAGTGGTATGTCTGAGAGTTTTCTGTGCATGATGATTCCGGGGTTGGTTATGGTTGTAGGTTGTCGAGTTCCATGAGTATCTCTTTTGTTCGTTCGCTGCGTAATTCTTCGAGGAAATTGCGAGGTTTACTTTGGAACCCAAGTTTTGTTCTCGTGAATCCGAAGACGCCGAGAATAGATTCGGCGATGTCCAGTAGCATCTCAGCGTATTTTTCGACGTCATATGTTTCAGCATATTCGGCGGGGGCAACTCGATTTATTGGATTAATCTGCGCTGTATCCACGTACACGTAGTCAATTAGTTCGCCGGGTTTGATGGGTTTCTGTTTTTGTCGTAGTTGGACTGCGGCGGTTACGTGTGGGAATAGGGAACGGTAGCGTTCGATTGGCATTCTAAGCATTTTGCTGATGATGAGTTCATTGACTGGAACGCTTCCTGAACGAATCTTCTCAACCATCTCCACTGTGAATCTGACGGCTTTCGGTAGTTGCTGGTTGGTTATGTCGTCGTGATTTTCTGCTTCCAGAATTATGTTTAGTAGTTGTTGTTGGAAATGTTTGAGGAAGATGGGTGAGTCGTGGCGTCTCAGTTCGATGCCGCGATAGAAGACGTGCCCATTGGTTAGTTTCCCGTAAAACCGTCTCGCCGCTTCAATCTCAGGATCTGCTTCTTGGGTTAGTAGAACGAGGTAGCGATAGTGGTTTGCTACTGAGATTGGGAAACTGGTTCCTTCTCTGATTTTATTTGCTAGGTTTTCATAATCGTCGTGTGTGGCACCGGTTTTTTTTACGAAAACCGAATCGGTGTCCAAATAGATGAGTTCGAAGTTCTCTTTCAAAGCGATGTTCATGGCTTTTACTACGGTCTCGCGTCCGATCCGATTCACTTCACGATACGTGAACACGTTTCCGAATCGGTTCAGGTCGGAGCCACTATAACCGTACAGGCAGACGAGAAGTTTCTTCAACAGAACCTCTCGTTGTCCACATTCCCGACATTCAACGCCGCTTTCGGGGTGTTCGTGTTTTTGGTGTTTGAAGGATATTCTTCTCTCGAGAAATTGCCGGGTGATCTCGGTGAGTAGTCCTAGTTTTGTTTGTTGGATTCCGTTTGCGGTTACGGTTTCGTAGCTGATATTGTGTTTGACGATTATGTTTGGGAAAAGGGATTCGAAATCTAACTCACCAACGTTCTCATGCAAACCAACTCGAGGCGAGAGAATTAGTGCGCCTCGATCTGTGTATGCTACTTCCTTTGCAGTGAGGGCGTTGCCTGCTACGCCAGCTCTTGTTGATGGGAGTAGAATTTTTCGTTTGTAAGCCTCGTAACATTGCCGAGAATCAATAATTCTGGCTGGTCCCCATGAGACAACGGTTCCGATTGGGAGATTAGCGAACTTGCTCTTCTCATCCAGACCGGCGACGCCTAACTTATCGAACGTTTCGGCATCCAATATGATTTTTCCAGGAAGGATTCGTGCGTTCGAACTCGTGGTGAGCCCGTTATCACGTAGCATGTTATAGAATACTGGACGCTGTTCGTGTGGTATGGAGATGAGTTCAAAGTTTGAGTCTAGTACGGATTTCTGGAATGGTTCACTGTGATCGAAGCTGATTTTCAGAACAGTAAGTTGCGGGGTTGTTTCCTCTTCATGTTGACGTAGTGAGGTTATTCTGTAATCTTCTTCATCGTACTCTACTGTGAATTTGTTATAAATTTGGAATTCTTTGTCGAAGAAGTATCGTTGAACTGGATTCAGATCCGTGTTGTATAGTACGCAGATTCCAGTTGCTTCCAGATCCCAGATGAGTTTTCGAAATCTGCTTGGTTGGGCGATGATTTGAACTACTTCAGTCTGAGTGGTGTCGCAGATTTCTAGGTAACGTGAGCAGACTGAGGCGGAGTTGGCGAGTGGATGTTCGGCGATTATTGATGCTAGTTCCTCTACGCTGTGTTTCTTTGGGTGAGCGTAGAGTTCGATTGGGAACGTGTCCGTGAGTTTTAGGGTTCGATTGTCGGCGGTTTTGAGCCAGAGGGTGAGGTTGTCGGATTCTAGGTAGGCGTCGTATATCCAGCCATCAGTTTTCAATCCGTGGCGCCTAAGGATGTTTTGAAAGCGATTTTTGTTTCGGAAACTTCTGATCTTGTTTTATCTAATTGTGAGCGTAGTAGGGAGAGTTGGTCTTGTAGGTCGTCGATAATTTTCCTGTTCTCTACGCAAGCGGCAAGGAGCATGGTTTCGAGTACAGAGGGAATTTTCGCGTAACTCATCGCGCCCTGTTCAGCGGTCCAGGCTTTAGCGATGGAGTCGAACGCGTCCCGTCTAGCCGGATCCATCAGGGCTTCTTTGAAGCTTCTGGTTAGGTTTTCAATTTCTTCTTGGAGCTGACTTCGGAAGGGTATCGTTAGTCTTCCCATAACAGAATCACTTTGATTCAGATCGAATTCGGTTACGTGTGGTTGACGGTTCGGATGTTTGAGGAGGTGTGCGGTGAGTTTGCCGTTTTCTTCACGTTTTTTGATGCAAACGATGATTTGGGCTAGGTGACGTAATGCCAGTCCCCCTTCTGGAGGGGAAGGGCGTAGGCTATGGAGTCGTCTTGGGCGGCAGGTGACTACGAGAGCGATATCCCTTTCGGAACATGCCTGCCAAAGTTTGGCGATCAAGTGTTGGTATTGTTGTATTTGTTCTAATGCGGCTTTGTTTTTCATTGGAATTTCGTTGTCGATGAATAATTTAGCTAGGTTTCGGACGACTACAAGTTTGAGTTGATCGTTGTACTTGACGATGTTGATGACGTCTTCGATTGATTGTGATGCTTGGTCGTGGTTGAAGGTTGAGACGGCGATTATGTCGTTAAGGCCTTTTGCGGGATCTATTCTGTTACTACGCAGAATGGTTGTTGCTAGTTTTAGATCTACCAATATTTGCTCTTGTCGATAATCGCCGCAGCTTAGAAGTACGCCTTTCCCGTTTAACCCGTATGTTTCCACTGGAAGTTGACAGTTGCACAAAAGCAAATACGCAATTCTATCAATAATTCGCTCGTCATCGCCGTAGAGAATCGTGAATGAGCCGGGTTCTATGCCTCCAGCTAGGAGACTGTCAAGATCCAAGTTCCAGGTGGTGAGGTGGGGTTTCGACTGGAACTCTCTGAAAACATCAAGCCCACTACGATACTCAGTCTTCAGCATTCTACCTGCTCCACCGTCCTCGGAATGAAATAGAGCCGCTTTTCAGCTTCAATCACAGAACCCGTCGCTTTCACGGATCCGCCGACTAAACGTTCGCGAATATCTGCGAGGAGAAGTTGTCGTGCGTCCGTTCGCTTTTCCACATTCCCGTTCGTGTTGAGTTTGAACGTGCCAACTGAGAAGCCTTGGAGGGTTTGGGTGAGGATTTCTTGTGTTCTCGTTCGGGTTTGTTGTCGTTTTCTGTCGATGAAGTTTCGTGTCCCGTAACTGATTCTGAGTGATTGTTTGTCGAAATAGACGCATGAGGGTGGGAAAGTTAATTCGAGATCAAGCCGATAAGACTTCGTAACCACTAATGGAATTTCGTCTGACGCGATTTCTACATCATGCACCTTACTCCAGAATTCTGGTAACGTGAGATTGTAGATTGGAACAGTGAACTCTCCGGCTTTGGTGAAGTTTAGGTTGATTACAGCGGCTAGTTCTCCGCTTGGGGCGAAGATCACGTTTCGACGATAGTTCAGAATACTGTTCTTTATTGAGTTGATTGATGCGCCTCGTTGCCTTCGGTAAGCCACGTAATCCAGTACGCTTTCGTATACTTCAGCGGAGGGTAGGGCTTCGATGTGGAATTGGTTGTCTTCAGTGATGTAGGTTTTGAGTCTGAAACCTGCGTAGAGTTTCGCGTTCTCGGTGCCGTATAAGTTGATGGGTTGTTCGGTTAGGTAGATGCCGTTTATTTTTGGTAGGTTGGTTAGGTTTCGGATTTTGATCTCAAGCAGTTTCTCGATTATACGTGTGAGGTCGCGTCGGTCTTCAGGTTTGTTTGGATCAATTTTCTTTACCCCATGACCAAAGGATTCTCTTGGGTTCAGATTGTTTGGGTACAGGATTCTGGAATCGTTTAGGTCGACTACAACGGGGCTTTTTACGGAACGATATTCATCTGGATCGTCAGCGTACGCTTCACCAATCTCTATTCCTTCTGGGATTTGGAGTGTGTAGGATTCGGTGGTGTATTCGGATGAGTGGTTGGCGGGGCCCTCGGTTAGTTGAAGGATTTCACCAACTGTTCGGCCTAGTAGTTTGCAGGTTTGTTGTTGTGGAATCACTATGTTAATCGAACCTGTTCGGTCGGAGAGGCGGCCTGCAATCCTCACCGCCCAGAATAATTTACCCTCGTGTCCGTTAGGGCACTGGTTTTCGAATGCGACTCGTCCGCAGGTTTCGCATCTTTGAACTAGGCCAGAGCTGCTGCTGATTTGGGAGAATATGCCCTGTAGGGTTATGCGGCATACGCCCATTGGACGTTTGATGTCGCCTATCTTCACATTCCAAGAATACTTGGACGGATCTTCATTGATCAGGTAGTTTAGTGATGAACGTTCCGTGACAATGAGTAAGAGGCTTTTATCCTCAAATTGGTGGACGTATGTGTCTTCGAAATCGAAAACGCCGTTACGGTAAAAGTATGGATAGGGTTTGTAGCAGATGAAAGGTGTTCGGAACGATTGGTCTTCGCAGATGCCGAAGATGTAACTGCGTTTGCCTAGCTCGTCGGTTTTTTCTTTGGATTTGATTATGACAACACGGGCTCGAACGGTGGAGTAGGTGTTGGGGATTAGCTGGCTGAGATTTGGGGCTTTGATTTTCGGTATCTGATTTTTAGAGTCGACCGGGTTGATGGAGTATAGGTTCTCCGTGTCGGGCAAGTAGGGTTGCGCCTAGTCTTCGTGTCTTGTTTTCGGGACAGCGTCTTCCAGACCTTTCTCTGTGATTTGGTAGTATGCGGTGTCTTCTGGTAGGTAGGGTGAATCGATGACTTTTGCGGAACGTAAACCACCCGACGCTTTCTTCAACATAACACGATGAGTTGCAGCGTGTGCCATGATATGGCCGCCGGCGGGTCTTGTTGGATCACCGAAGAATGCTTGTGGGTTCGCTTGAACTTGGTTAGTCATTACAACTGCGAGGTTGAGTGCTTGGGCGATGCGTGTGAGTTTGTGTAGGTGTGAGTTTAGTTTCTGTTGACGTTCACTGAGACTCTCACGCCCAATGTATTCGCTTCGGAAGTGGGATAGGACGGAGTCTACAACGAGGAGCTTCACGTTCTCTTCTTGACAGAGTTTGAAGGCGCGGTCTACGATGAGGACTTGATGATCACTATTGTAGGCTCGGCTGTAGAAGATACCTTCGAGAATTTTTTCGGGTTCGACGCCCATCGCGGTGGCCATTTGGTGGATGCGTTGGGGTGCGAAGGTGCCTTCCGTGTCGATGAAGAGAACCTTGCCTTCTAGGCCGCCGTCTGCTCGTGGGAGTTGAGCTGTGATGCTGAGTTTCATGCATGCTTGCGACTTTCCGGATCCGAATTCGCCGACGAATTCTGTGAGCGCTTGGGTTTCAATGCCTCCGCCCAGGAGTTTGTTTAGGTTATTTGAGCCAATCGTGAGTTTGAGTAGGTTTTGTCGTCTCTCCCAGAGTTGTTTTGCGTTTATGAAGTCGAAATCAATCGTCTGCCTAGCGGCTTTGATGATTTTGATTGCTGCGCTGGATTCGAGGTTGGCTTTGTCCATGACTTCTCGGATGGGTGCGACTGCGAG
>DASQZS010000037.1:0-8895 GCA_035638535.1 Candidatus Acidiferrum sp. | reverse complement strand
CTCATCAGCCGCCACCACGTTAGCCGGTAACGGCACGTAATCCAACCCCATCGAGTATTGTTGTCCACCATGCACTGCCCACCAGAAGAAGTATGCCAAGACCTGCGCCTTCTGTTGTGTTAAGTCAGGGTTCAGCGACATGTCCTTGTAGGTTAACATGTAAGTGTAGGTTGCGATCGGGTACGATTGCGCTCCCTGAGCGTTAACAATATGCAAGCGTAGATCCGATGCGTTAGGTGTTCCAGTTGCGTTCTGAGCAGCCCACAAAATTGTCTGAAGCGTAGGTGAGACATAGTTACCTGCAGCATTCAAAACTGCTCCAACTCCCAAATTATTTTGGACGGCGTAGATCAGGTCAACGTAACCGATAGCACCGGGTGTTTGAGCTACCGTTCCAGCGACACCAGCATTACCCTTCGCTCCAACTCCATTGGCATTCATCGCGGTATCAACTGGCCATTTAACCGAGGTCGCAAAACCGACCTCCGTAGCCCAATTAGTGCTAACCTCGGACAGATAGTTAGTGAACGCGTATGTTGTTCCGCTACCATCAGATCTGTGCACCGCCGTGATTAGGTTTGTAGGCATCGTTACCCCTGGGTTGATCGCAGCAATCGCAGGATCGTTCCAATGAGTTATAGTACCATTATAGATTCCAACAAGTACGTTTGGTGTGAAGTTGAGTACCGTACCGTTTGCGAGACCGAACGGAACCAGGTTGTACGTTATGGCGACGCCTCCAAGAGTTTCAGGGAACAAGGTCAACCCAGGCGCTGCAGCAAGCTGCTTATTCGATAACGGAGCATCCGAAGCACCAAAATCCACAGTCTTCTGAGTGATCTGCTGAATCCCACCACCACTACCAATCGGGTTGTAGCTGATAGTCACTCCGGAGTACATTTGGTTAAACTGCACCGTCCAAGTCTGAATTAGAGGTGCGGGAAACGTAGCCCCAGCCCCAAGCAACGCAGTCGTCGGCAACGTAGCAGGCATTCCTGCTGAAGAGTCCGCATAAACTTGAGATCTGAGGCCTCCTACGAGAACCGCCAGAATGATGACGGCAATAATCACATAGCGCGTTATGTTCTGGAAAGTTTCCTTTGACATATCTATCGACATTTACAAAAGAGCATAGAGTATTTAGTAAATTACCATAGTAATCACGGTCTCTCACATTCATCTATACGTCTCATGTAACTCAGTGAGAATGATTCAACGTTTTCACGACTTGAATGCTCAGTGACCCTTTTTTGGGAGTTGAACGGGTAAGACGAGGCGTTAGTGCATTTGCCTAGTTCGCGTCGGCTGTGATTTCCACTCGAGAGTTAATTTGCTTTTAAACACTTTCTCAAATAGATCTTTCTTCTTCATGGCCGACTTCTCCTCCAAGTTGTGGTCCCCCGTGGCCACGCACTCAAGGACGATATGATTTGGAAACGATTTCACATTAACTCTCTGTACCACGGATTTGTGGGAAGAGTCTAATGCGTCTGCCACTCGTAGGATTGAAGAGAGTATCGATATCTTCTCGTTCTCAATCTGGTTAACCGGTTTTAGATTGAAATGCTTCTTACTGGGCAGCGCTTTCCTATGATACCTTGCGATGCTGCCGATTATGTATCTCTCCTTGTACGTGAATGGTAACTGAGGATCGTTTAGTATAAGTCGAAGTGCGGATTTATGGTGTCCTCTCGCGTTTCTGGAAAGACCAATATCGTGTAGGATAGCTGCGCACTCCAGCCAGTAGCGTTCCTCGCGTCCGAGGGAATGCAGTTGCTTAGTCGCGTTGAAAATCATCAGCGCCAACTTTCTATCCTGTTCCGCGTGCGACTCGTCTGGGATGAACGCTCTGGCGACAGCTCTTATCTTGCCAATGGTTGATTTGCGTTTCCACAATTGCATCTTTTCTAGCGCTTCTTCTTGTTTCCTGATAATCTTCAGAGGAACGCCTCGAAGTAATACTTGGACGTGACTTTCCGGCAGGCCTTTCCTTCGCATCTGATCGGCCACAGCCTCGACATCATAGCTTACCCTGCGAAACTCGACTGTAAGCGGATTGAAACTGAGCACAGCATACTCTGCCTTGGGATCTCCGTTGACTGGTCTTCCGACGCTTCCAGGATTTATGAAGGTGACACCGTCGACCACTCTGTTCATTGGTGTATGGGAGTGACCAGTGATTATCACGTCGGTATTTGTCTTCGCTGCGATCTCCTTTAGCCGCTCCTCAGGTGAATCAGGATAGATGTGTTCGTCCACAGAGTCGGGTGTGCCATGCGTGATTAGAATTCTCTTGCCTGCGATTTCAAGACGCAATTCATTGGGAAGAGACTTAAGATAGACTATGTCAGTTGGAGAAAGCTCTTTGATTTCAGATTCAAGTGCGCCAGTATTTTTTGAATTCCGTAGAGCCTCAAGAGTCTCTAGGTCAACGTTTCCAACCGCGCTCAGAAATCTAGCTGATCGTACGACCCGGAGGACTTGGCTCGGATAGATGCCGAAACCAACGGCGTCACCCGCGTTCAGGAAAATCGTGAGTCCTGAACGATCAGCGTCAGCCAAGACTGCATTCAGCGCATCGAGGTTACCGTGAATATCCGCTACAAGGGCAACTTTGACATTATCTCGCTTCAAAATTTCCCGAACTATCGGGCTACTAGGTCGCGCATCGGTCAATTGCCTTATCGTATCCAATTGGCCCGTGAATATCGCGTCATTCCAGAGAGAGGCGAAGTTCATGTAACGTGACTTTCTAGTCTCCGAAAGATGAGTTAGGACCTGGCTTACGCCATATCTTGCATCGGCAGGCATGCTTTCCATTTCAACGTTGAACTCCTGAATCCAAACATCACAGTCATGCATCTCGCCTAGCAGGTCTTGAAACCGTTTCATCAAGGAGATCTGATCGGCCAGTCCTCTCTCGTAAAGCGTGGAGAAAATCTCCATCGTGTATCTTAACCGTTTGATTGCTATTCTCAATTCATGGTGCTTTGCTGCCGCGCCCTCGTCATGTACGAACGTTTCTAATGCGAGGACTTCGGCAAGCTTAGTTGATATTTGATCGTACGCTTTCCCATATGTAGCCAGAGTCCTGATTTCGGATCCATTCCTCTCTCCTCTTAGCGCGATACAACTATGGCTAATATCGCCAAGAATTTCCGAGGCTTCAAGATCATCTAGAGCCTTCATCACGCTGGTTTGCATTGCCCGCCTGCGTGTCGTACATATTGTTATAAGATAGTCGAGTCCTAGCGCGATGTTCTTGTCTTCATTTGTCTTCGCGTAGCTCGTGAGGAAAGCGATCTGGACGTCTGCATCTCTTGCTGCTCCGGAAGATCTCGTCACGTTCCTTATTGTCTTAGCCCATTTCTTGACGCGTTTTCTTCCGAAACATTCTTCGAAGAGGTCGAGCGCAGCCCTTGTCCTTCGGGACGCCACTCTTAACTTGTGTACGTATTCAATATCATTGTTCTTTCTTGCGCCAGCCACTTGATCCTCAAGTTCTCGGGTTCGAGTCAGAAGCGTTTCGGCGCCTAGGAGACAATAACCGCCACTCTCATAGATTTCCGGAAGGTTGGGGTTTGATACTTTCATGCCATGCACCTCTGTTCTCGATCAACCAGCGCTGAGAGTCCATAATTTGCTCCCCCGGTAGTGGTCTTACTCTTTCGTAGCTTCCGTTTGGAAGGAGCCGTCTCGCCTTCACATTATCCCTCAGATGAATGTCGAGTATTTTCAGCATTGAGGATTTGATTGCGGGGTCGGGAACGGAAAAGAGCAACTCGACTCTCTTCTCAAGGTTCCTGGGCATCATATCGCTGCTTCCCAACAGAACCTCCTCGTTACCGTCGTTTCTGAAGTAGTATATTCGCGCGTGCTCAAGGAACCGACCCACAATAGAAATAACACGAATGTTTTCGCTAAACCCAGGGACGCCAGGCCTCAAGCAGCAGAGTCCCCTAACGTTAAGGTCAACCTTAACGCCTGCTTGCGAGGCTCTGTAGAGCGCCTGGATGATGTTCTTGTCAACGAGTCCGTTCATCTTGAACGCTAAGTAACCGTGGCCATTCTGTTTGTGGCTTGTTGTCTCTCTCTCGATGCGGCTTAGTATCTCGCTCTTGAGAGATGTCGGAGCGACCAGCAGATACTTGTAATGACCAGCCTCCCGAGGGTCGGTTAGTATGTTATGAAAAAGATCTAGGACTTCTGCGCATATCTCAGGCTTGGCAGTTAGGTAGCCTAGATCTCCGTAAATTCTTGTCGTTACGGTGTTGTAGTTTCCTGAGCCAAGATGCGCGTACTGAACGAACTTACCGTCCTCTTTTCGAACTATTAGCGCTAACTTAGCGTGAACCTTAATGTTGGGAAAGTTATAGACGACTTTCACTCCTGCTTGAGTCATAATCCTGGTCCATTTGATGTTGTTAGTTTCATCGAACTTTGCCTTCAACTCGATCAAGGCTGTCACGGATTTTCCGTTCGCTGCTGCTTTCATCAGGGATAAAATGATGGGAGAATCAGGATCGATACGGTAGAGGGTGATGTAGATTTCAGTGACGTTAGGATCTGTAGCTGCCTCTGCCAGTAGGGTGACTATCATCTCGAAACTGTCATATGGGTGATAAAGCGCGAAATCTTTCGCGGCTATAGCCGCAAAGATAGATTTGCCAGATTCTAATTCGGGCAGAACATATCCTTTGAAGGGCGCATCCTTGAGGTTCGGTTTGTCAAGTTTGAGGAGTCGCCAGAAGTCAACCAGACCAAATGGGGCGTCAACCTCATATTGCACGTCCTCAAGGCGTGGAACTCGGAATGACCCAACGCTACTCGTAAGGTATTCACGTAATTGTCGAGGCATAGAGGCCTCAATCTCTAGCCGCGCCGGTTTGCCGTAGCGCCTCTGTCTAACGCTCAGTTCCATAGTTGTAAGAAAGTCGGTATTCTCATCAGCCTTGGTATCTATCTCCGCATTCCGCGTTACTCTGAACTTATAACAGGCACGGACTCGAACCGATGGAAATAACAGATCCAGGTTCGCGGCGACCAAATCCTCCAACAGCACGAAATTATCCTGCGTGACACTAGGACTCTCAACTGGGTCAGGAACTCGAATGAATCGACCAAAAGTATCCGTAGGTACCTCAATCATGAACTTGGTTGAAGCTTCCGTCAGTCTCGGATCGTCTCCGACTACGAGCAAGTTGACATGAAGATTGGAGATGTAAGTCGCGACGTAATCGGCGTTAGGCTTTTTCATCACTGGAAGTATTTCCCTCTGGAAATACTCACGGAGCAATCGTTTCTTTTGATTTGTCAGGTCGCTGGGTTTCTGTATCAGTATGTTTTCTTTGGTCAAGGCCGCAGAAAGCTTCTCCCAACATTCCTTCTGCTTGTCGAGAAGGGGAAGAATTTCGTTTCTGGTCACCCGCATCTGCTCTAGCGGAGTCATTCGAGAGCCGGGTGTCGGCTCAAACTCACCTCTTTCAATGTGCTGCTCAAGGATGGATGCGCGGGTCATGAAGAATTCATCGAGATTACTTCCGCTGATAGCGAGGAATTTCACACGTTCAAGAAGTGGCTGACTAGTATCCTGTGCTTCTTCGAGGACCCGGTAGTTGAATCGTATCCAGCTAACCTCTCGATTGATAAAAAGCGAGGGATCATCCAGTGATTTACTTTGATCGGCAATTTGAGTTGGAGGAACCTGATTCAATAGTTTCTCGCTCATGTTTCTGCCTTCTTTCTTGAGTAATAATCGATTAGGTCGAATGTTGTCCAGGACCTACATTCTTCCGGCCGGAATCCGAGTAGTTTAGCATGTAGTTGTACTGTCTCAACGTCCTCTCCCTCAATCTCCAGCAATTCTGGTATGTGCGAATACTCCTTAGCGTACTTGTCTATGTCAACTTCAACTCCGCTATTCAGTGTGTAGCTGGTTCGGTGTTTCTCCATTCGCTTGGTTGGAGAAAGACCGAGAGATTCCAGTATAAGCCGCATTGATTCAAAATCCGAGACTGACACTTCGTACTCGTCTCTAATCTTTAGTGATTCATTCTCAATGAACTTCTTGAACGTCAACTGGGTCTTGTCCCCTGTCTTCCTGAGGCGTAGCAAGTTCTTGGCCGTAGCAATAGGGTTGCCAGGATAGTCGAAGAACACAGTCACCTGATCCCCGTCAAAGGTCTGGATGGCCCCTAGGGTGCTCAACCTTTCTACGACCTTCTCTCGATCTATGTCAATTATCTTAACTTCGACTTCCTTCAAGTCCCGAATTCACTTCTTCATACAAGCCGCTAGGTGACATTTGTAGCTGGATTGCACATCCGTGATTTCATTGAAAAAGGCATCTTTGCCAATCGGTCTAATTCCGCTTAATTCATGTCAAAATCCCAAGCCTAGTCCTGATTTTTCTCAACATGGACAAGGCGAAAATTCCAGTTTCGTTTCTCGTTGAGAGAGCCTGAACGGAATTGCTGCAACTAGCGCGCCCAACAAAGGACCGATGAGATATACGAGTATATTGCTCCAGTCACCGGAAGAGAGGGCCGGCCCAATACTTCTGGCAGGATTGAAGGACGCTCCAGTCAAATGTCCAATTAGTAAGATTAGGAGAAATAGTGTTCCTCCTACAAGAACGGCTCGTCTAATTGGTCGCCGGACATAGAAAGTTGCGGTTAACGCAGCTGAACATAGCAGAAATGTTCCAATCGCCTCAAACAAAATACCATACAGAGGCGTCACTCCTACGGCGAGTTCGGTTGAACCCAAATCTGCTGGCATAACCGACTGATTCAGGAAAAACAAACGAAGCGTAAATGCGGCTACTATGCCCCCTAATGCTTGGAAACACAGGTAAGGCAGAACTATATCGGCTCTAGCTTTCCGTGCAAAAGCATGCGCTAATGTCACGGCAGGGTTAATGTGCGCACCTGAATGTTTGCCAAGCAGAAGAATGACTAAGGAGACCGTGCCACCAAATATGCTTGCTACGAAGACTAGTGAGGTAATGCCTTTGATGAAGGTGCTAACAATGACCGATCCAGCGCCGAACAGGACGAGCAGGTAGGTTCCGAGAAATTCTGCGGAACATTCTTTCTTGCATTTAGCGCAAGGAATAGAACCCATTCGCCTAGTTCGTCCTTTAGAAGTCGCGAGTAGTTTAGTCGGTTTTCTTGAATAAGTCGACGACCTTCGATTCTATCTCGCCTCTTATCTTCCGAACCTCTTCAATCGGTTTCCCTTTAGGATCGTCGATATGCCAATCAATCAGTTTCTTCTCCATCTTAACCACCAAAGGTTTCGGGCAGACGTCCTGAGCTCGGCAACCCATGGTTACAACGCAATCCGCATCTTCAACCATCTTATCTGTCAACATTTTCGGCTTGAAGGTGGAAAGATTGATGCCCCTTTCCTTCATCGCCTCAACGACGATCGGATTAACCGTCGATGATGGGACTGTGCCAGCGCTAATGGCGTCGGCTCCGTACTGGCGTGCGAACGCTTCAGCCATCTGACTTCGGCCTGCATTCTCAACGCAAACGAATAATACTTTTCTCATGAGTGGGCTTCCTCGATTATGTTGAATCCTTTCGTCAACATGTTCCTTATCGTTGAGTTAGTTATCTTGTAGAATACCCATTTGCCGTTCCTACGTGAACTCAAAAGTCCAGCTCTTTCAAGTATTCCAAGATGATGGGAAGTCGTTGGCTGGGTTAGCTCGAGGGCAGCCATGACTTCGCATGAGCACAATTCCTCATCGCCAATTAACTTCAGGATTTTTAGTCGGGTGGTGTCGCCTAGGGCGGCGAAGAACAGTTCAAGCTCTCGAAAAGTTCTATCATCTTCGTCTATTCTGGATTTCAGTTGAGTGATTCGTTCGGCTGGGGTGCAGTTAGAGTCGACAAGACCTAGGCTTACTAAACGTTTGACTCTGGCTTGAGCGACGGTTGTACTCAAGTTTACCAACAATAGAAATACGCATTAACCTTCTTAAATACGTTATCTCATTGAATCATGCGAAACTATGCGTTTCATTGAATCAGGGAGAGATGGAGATGACTTCTAGGCTTCCGCTCTTGGATCGATTTCTTACGATGTGGATATTCTTGGCGATGGCAATCGGCGTTGGTCTAGGCGCGATTTTTCCACAGTTGCCTACCCTAATGAACTCACTAAGCATTGGGAGCATATCACTCCCCATCGCGATCGGACTTCTCTGGATGATGTATCCACCACTCGCCAGAGTGAAGTATGAAGAGCTGGGAAAAGTGAAGAAAGCTTGGAAGATGTTCAGCGTCTCGATCTTCCAGAACTGGCTAGTCGGACCATTCCTGATGTTCGGTCTCGCATGGATCTTCTTACCCGACTTACCCGAATATCGAATTGGGATAATCATTGTTGGATTGGCTAGATGCATCGCGATGGTTCTAGTTTGGAATATGCTAGCGCAGGGTGATAATGAATACTGCGCGGTGCTCGTTGCCTTGAATTCTATCTTTCAAGTGGCACTTTACTCCGTTTACGCATGGTTCTTTGTCACGTTACTATCATCATGGGTATCTCACGGATCTGGGGTTGTAGTATCAGTATCCATGGTGGATATAGCGAGAACCGTGTTCGTGTTCTTGGGTATCCCATTCATAGCAGGCATAGTGACCAGATTCCTCCTAGTCCACAAAAAGGGAAGGAAATGGTATGAGGAGACTTTCGTGGAGAAACTAAGTCCAACCGCATTAATCGGGCTGTTGTTCACGATCGTTGTAATGTTCTCGCTTAAGGGCGAATATATTTTGGCTCTACCTTGGGATGTTGTACGGATCGCAGTTCCTCTCGTCTGCTATTTCCTAATCATGTTCACTGTTTCCTTCGTAATGTCGAAAGCTTGGAAGTTCAACT
>DASQZS010000036.1:0-8599 GCA_035638535.1 Candidatus Acidiferrum sp. | reverse complement strand
ATGTCATTCTCTTGACCGTCGCATCTAATTCATCATAAGATTTTCGTAGACTGTCGATCAGAAACTTATCTCGATACCATTGTAGAGCCAGTCCGGAACTTCCGGTTGAAGTGTAGACGAGCTTGAAGTTTTCAGGATAGTCCCAAGAAAAAATTGTGTCTCCGATGCTAGATGACATTCTCTTTCTGGTTAGAGAACCCATAATTTCAGTTGCTCCTCCCAAATCAATGAAAGCACCGGGAGATGTGACGCCTGCGCCCATTATGGCACACATGCTATCGATCGAACTGATCATAACAGGAATGCCGGCTGGCAAGCCCGTTTGTTTTGCAGCTTTGATCGTAACGAACCCAGTAGTGACTAATGATGAATCAATAGTCGGGAACCAGTCTCGCGGTATTTCCATATCGGCAAGAATCTTGTCTGACCAATTCTTGGCGTGTAAATCTACTCCACCAGTCCACCAGGCTTCTAGAAAATCAGTTCTGGCTTCTCCGGTTAATTTCAGATTGATGAAGTCCTTAGCGCCGAGGCAAAGTCGGATTCCTCGAAATACTTTTGGTTCGTTTCTACGTAGCCAGAGCAACTTTGTGAGTGGGAGAGTCGGAAAGAAGCAGAGCGGTAAGCCGGTATGTTCCCTGATACGCCTTGAACCAGAGTGAGCAATAATCTCTTGAGACTCTCTCGTCGCGCGTCCGTCAGAGTACAAAATCGCTGGTCTAATCGGTTCCATTTTACTATCTAAGCAGACAAGGGAAGGAAACTGACCGGTACAGGCCACTGCGTTGATTTCTTTGCCCGATAGTCTTGCCTTCTTCAATGCATTCTTTGAAGCTTCGCATACAGCGTTCCACCATATCTTTGGGTCTTGTTCGCAGGTAGAGGAATCAAAATGTAGAAGGTATGCAGATCGAGCAGTCCCAAGCGGGTGACCATAATTATCGAATATCGTGGCTTTACATGACGTCGTCCCTAAGTCGAATCCAATAAAATGCAAGTTTCATTTATCCATTGAAGTCAGATTGGGAATCTGTAGAATGAAGATATATTTGCCTTCATTGAAGTTAAGCCTTAGCCGACTTAAACTCACGCTACTTTCTGCGAAGTGACGACGTGATGAGATTTCTTACATTGGTGGACTAACGTCGACATGGACGAAACCTGCATCCTGGCGGGGAATTTATCGCGTTAGGAACCCCCCTTGACTTCGAAATTTCTCTCCAAGAATTGGGATCAAAGTGGAGAATCAGCATGATATACTATCGGGTGTCTTGGTTTCGATACTAGAAATAGTGCAACGAGATTATATATGACATACGTAATACCGCCCGCTCGATGAGCGTAACATATGACTAAAGCAACTCCGAGACCTGTCTTTGTCAGGGACGCTACAGGACTTACTCGCCAAATTTCCGGTATGACCGCGCTGGGTATGGCTCTGAACGGAATGGGCCTTCTTTACGTGTTCAACGTAATCGTATATACTCCAGGTTACTATCCGACAGCGAATCCTCTAGTAACGGCTCTAGTTGGTTTACTCTTCACGGTCCCGTTGGCGGGAATGTATGTTCTACTATCCGTGGCTATGCCCCGAACGGGCGGAGACTACGTCTGGGTCAGTCGAATCTTCACCCCAAGTATAGGCTTCGTAACCAGTTTTGTGATTACAATTCTGAACCTGTCTCTGATCGGTATAGTCATCCCTCAAGCTGTGCAGTGGTCTGGAGCCGAGATGTTCTATGACTTAGGCAAAATATATGGAAACCAGAATTACATTGACATAGCCAACTATTTGCAAGGGACCGGGCCGGCACTATGGCTATCGATTCTACTCATCGTGATTGCCGGCGTAATTGTAATGGTAAGTCTTGATTTTGCAGCAAGAGTAACCCGTTACTGGGTTTACATTACGATTGCAATTGCAGTGATCTTCATCGCCACGGTTGTGTCGGCTGGGACGTCAACTTTCATTACGAATTTCAACGCGCTTTCAGGGGCGAACTATAACGACATCATTACAGCCGGACAACAAGCCGGTTCCTTTAACGGTGTACCTTCTGCGCTTTCTTCTTCGAGTATGTACGCCGGAGCACTCGGTCTACTAGCCTTCCTGGGCTTCAATTCATCTGCCTACTTCGCTGGAGAAGTGAAGAACTCTCAGCGGTCGCAGATATTCGCGCAAATTGGGGGAATCATCATTTTCGCTGTCTTCTACACAGTGATGGTAGCGGTTGAGTACTTCGGAGAGGGACCGGCATTTGCAAACGCAATGGCCGCGCTATGGGTGAGCGGATCGTCGCAGCTGCCATACATCAACATCCCGCTCGCGTCCGGAATGTCAATGTTCTGGACTCAAAACCCAGTTCTGGTTTCAATGTTCAACTTAGGTTACGGAATAAATATTGAGATGATGAATATCTCAATACTTTTCACCATGGCGAGAAATCTTTTCGCCTGGTCATTCGACAGAGTAATGCCAACAGCATTCGCAGATGTCGATAAGAGAACGCACACGCCACTCAAGGCGACCGCAATAATGGTAATCGTAGCCGTCTTCTTCGCGTATATTGCGCTCTACCAATTCGGTCTCATGGCGTCGCTCTTCTCATATGGTACAGCTGGAACATTCATAGCATACATAGTTGTGGCTTTGGCCGCTATAATTTATCCATACAAGCGGAAAGACATCTTTGAATCATCTCCTGCACTCGCAAAGAAGAAAATTGGAGGAATCCCGCTGATCAGCATTCTCGGAATCATAAGCCTAGTAATTTCAGTTATAGTAATTTACGCGGTCCTATTGCCTGCGATCGGTGGCCCATTCGTGACCGTACTATCACAGGGGATAATCCCAACCTTTGTTGTGGGCGGAGCCATTTACGGCATAGTTTGGGCAATTCGGAGAAGACAAGGCATCGATCTCAGCTTAATCCAGAAAGCCATCCCACCCGAATAAAACGAAAACTTACTAAAGCGTCACACATGCGACTGCAAACTAGCACATCCTAAGCACACGCGCTTGAGTCATGTTGGCGATGGAAATCACAAAATGTTACCGTTGACACTGCTTGACAGAACTGAGAAAAATTTGGAAGACTGAAAACGATGACAAATCCAAATTCGTCACGCGGGGTGAGAGTTGAACTAGGCATTAAACAGACTATGAGAGATGGGACTCGCCTCTCGTCCGATATTTATCGACCCGACGATAGCGACAAACATCCTACCATTTTGACTAGAACACCCTATATGACGGTCCAAGGATTCCAAAGAAGACTCGTAACGGAAGCAAAATTTTTCGCGAGCCACGAATATGCCTATGTCATTCAGGATTGCAGAGGCAAGAATGACTCTGAAGGGATCTTCCACCCATTCCACAACGACGCGGAGGACGGTTACGACACGATCACATGGTGCACAAATCAAAAATGGTGTAACGGCAATATAGGAACATTCGGCGCATCCTATCAAGCATGGAATCAGTGGGCAACAGCAACACTGAGCCATCCTCAACTAAAAGCAATGATCGCAATCGTAGCATTGCCCGATCCAGTCCTGAACGTGCCGTTCCAGAACGGAGCGCTTGTGCTATGGATGGCGGAATGGATGGCGATCGTTGAGGGAAGGCGAAATACGGATCCATCAATTTATGATACAAAGTCACTATACGAACACTTACCGTTGCGCACTATGGATGAAGCTTATGGACGTAAATCTCAAATCTGGCAAAACTGGATTGACCATCCTTCAGCAGACTCATACTGGAAAAAAATATTCTATCAAGACAAGTATCCGATAATAACCGTCCCCACCCTCCACATTTCCGGCTGGTACGATGATGACATCATAGGCACTCACTTGAACTACGAAGGAATGACTACAAAAAATCAATCAACAAACGCGAGCAACCAGAAGCTGATCATAGGCCCTTGGCAACATCACGTTAACGTTTCCAGAAAACTCGCCGACATAGATTTTGGTGAAAGCGCTCTCATCGACTTGCGAGCTGCAGAATTGAGATGGTTCGATCATTGGCTAAAGGACATTGACAATAACGTAGAAAATGAACCTCCAGTAGACATATTCGTAATCGGAGCAAACGTTTGGAGGAAAGAAATGGAATGGCCCCTCGCGAGAACCAACTACGTGCCCTATTTTCTCCACAGCGGCGGCAATGCGAATTCAGTAAGCGGTGACGGAACACTTGACACAAACGCTCCCACGCTCGAAGAACAGTCAGATACTTACACATACAACCCTCGTGATCCATGCCCAAACATTTGCGAAGAAAGCCAGATGCCAGCCGAAGGCCCATTTGATCAGAGACCTATTGAGTCTAGAGCCGATGTTCTCGTTTACACAACGCCAATACTGAAAAAACCTGTTGAAGTTACGGGACGGGTCCGCATGAAACTTTTTGCGTCAACGTCAGCTATTGATACAGATTTTTGGGTTCAATTAGCTGACGTCTATCCTGATAGATATTCGATGCACTTGACCGAAGGGATTCTACGTGGAAGATACCGTAACTCTCTGGAAATTCCTCAACTCCTCGAGCCGGGGTCAGTCTATGAGTTTCCTATGGATCTATGGATAATCAGCAACTGTTTCTTAAAGGATCACAGGATACGAATTGATATTTCCAGTAGTTCATTTCCTAAGTATGATAGAAATCCGAATACTGGCCACAAGTTCGGTGAAGACGCAGAGCTAGTCGAGGCAACACAGACTATTTACCATGATCGCGCCAACGCATCTCACATAATTCTACCAATCATCGGCTGACGGCTAGAGAACTTGGTACGTGTTATACTGTCTATTAATACGTCTAAATGAGATTTGGAACCATTCTTTCAGCCGCAAGTTCAGCAGCCATTTCATGATTCGGTCCATGAATGTAAAGCACTGGACACTTTAATCCTGTTTCGGCGAATCGATAGAGCTTCTCGAGGCATTGATCCGGCGTGCCAGCAAGAGCAAATTGATCTACTAATTCATCTGTAACACAATTCACAGCTGCCTGCATATCGCCCTGAAAGTAATTTCTTCTAACCTGCTCCACCGTATCCTCTGGAATACCAGCCAAGCCAAGAACTAACTTTGGTGTTCGTGGAATTGTGTACGTGCCAAGGATTCTTTTCGCGAATTGTTTCGCTTCATTTTCATCTTTTGATATTGAGGTTTCGAAAAAACCCAAAAAGTTAAACTTCGATGGGTCACGTCCGACAAGTTTAGCTTTCTCTACGACCTTGGAAATTGCATATTTCGTGTACTTTAACGAAAAAGTTCCTCTGCGAGTTATTAGCAGTCCATCCGCTAACTCGCCCACAAGATCTAGCATTCGGGGTCCGATGGCACCCAAGAATACTCGTGAATTAGGCTTCAGTTGTGGTTGAGAAGTAGTTAGAGAGAAAACTTCACCATCGTAAGTAAAGTTGTCAGAAGCGGCCAGCCCGCGTATGATTGCGAAGGAATCTCGAATGGCTTCGATTGGTTTTGCATTAAGCCCAAAAGACTTTATCAATCGTTCTGCTGCACCGAGGCCCAAGATGAATCGGTTGTTTGACATTTCATTCAAGGTTGCAGTCTCGACTGCTAGAGTGTGAGGATGCCTTCGGAACGGACTCGTAATGGCTGTTCCGACCACTATTTGACGTGTTGCAAACAAGGCTGCAGCCGAAAGCTGCATGGAACTCCTATCATCGCCTTCCTGAACCCACAGACTACTAAACTTCAACTTTTCTGCAAGGGCGGCCAATCGCACAAATTTCTCACAGTCAACATCGCCCCCGAAACCTATGCCTATCGATTCATAACCATTCATGATACGAATATGAATAGAAGCTAATTCAGTCTTTTGATTAACTGTCCAAATAATTGCGTCATGAATCGTGTTGACTGTTTGTTGTTTCAAAATGGGGCAGCAATTTCTTCGCATACATCCTAATTGTTCCTTGATCTGGGCCGGAATAGAGTGATACCTCAGTGGTTCCGATTTCGTGGAACTTTGAAATGATGTCGATTAGGTCATTCCAATTTGAGCAGAAGTATGTGCTTCTTACTAACTCATCCTCTGTCACGGTCTCTCCCATGGACTCAAGCCTTCTTGGATCCGGTTCATCCCATGATCCTTTGGCAAGGATTCCTGCAGATTGTCGTGCAGATTTCAGAAAAGAAATTTTGTCTTCCATAGTGAAGCTGAGCGACACTATTTTCTCCATTGCCTCCGGGGTTTTTTCGACTTCTCGTGCGCCTCGATCGAAGTTTGGGAAGATCATATTCTTGCATGTCTCATACGAGTTGTTAGCGCTCAGTGTTATGAGACCGTCACCAGTTCTGCCCGCGTAGAGTGCTGATTTCACTCCCACTCCCGAAAAGTATACTTTAAGTTCGGTTTTCGGTTTGGTGTACAGATAGATCTGTTTCATTCGGAAATACTTACCATTGAAATCGAAATAAGAGCCGGCTGACCAAAGCTTCCTCATTAGTGCGACGCCTTCGACTAGTCTATCCATACGTTCCTGCCAGTTCGGCCAAGAGGTTAAGAAATGTGTCTCATTCATCGCTTCACCCGTGCCGACACCAACACGAAATCTTCCCGGATACATGTTGTCAAGTGTTGCGCATGCTTGCGCTACGATAGCAGGATTGTATCGTCCTCCGATTGGGGTGGTGACGTAGGGACCAACTCGAATTTTATTTGTTCGTTCTAGAGATGCTCCAATGAGTGACCATACATATGCTGAACGATTGCTGCTGTGAAACCAAGGCATGAAGTGATCCCCTAACCACGCAGTATCGAACCCAAGACTGTCCGCCAAGGCAACGCAATCGCGAAATTCAGCTGGATCTTTTTCGTTTTCACCAAGATCAAGAGATAGTCGAACCGACGAACTGGTATGCATTTTGATTCAAGTCTCCGTACGATTTGATGTTTCTAGGTAAATGTACCGGATTCAATGCGGATACAATAAATGTCGTTCTCACAATTGTGACGCGTATTCTCCACATGAAGTTGAGGTAAAAGAACACAACCTCATGTAAAGAGAGGTATTTGTTGCTGAAGTAATTGCGATGGCTTTGTCCCGTAGGATTATCAAGCTAAAGATTACGTGTAAGCTCTCATGCAATCTCCGGGTCACATTAACTCGCCATCAAGAGAAATCGAAAAAATCGCTGCCAATGTTGTGGCTATGAACATTCCGTCACTTAATCAGGAAGCGGTACAGGTTCATGTCAGCTGCCAGAATTGTGGTCACGCTGCGCGTAATCATTTCGCTGAAAATTCTCCGATAAGAAAGCGTTGCTTGGAGAAAGGATGTATGTGTAGTTGGGCCTGGGACGGCAAAACCGGGACTAAAGAAAGTTAGGCTCTTCTTTCCATTAGGATTAAGGTTGAAAGAGAAAACCAGTCATCGATGATACTTTCTTCCGCTTTACCATAATATTTCAGATAGAGTGCAAGCTTCGCCTTTACAGCTTCGCTCTCATCGGGTTGTAAGTACCGTGCGTTTCCGGTGAATTTGGTTCCGCCGATCTCAAAGGTGACTTCAGGGTTCTTCTTGATGTTTCTCATCCAATCGGTCTCTCGACCTTCATGACTCAGATATATGTGGTCGTCCGCGACTGCAAACCATAATTCCACCCGATGAGGCTTGCCTGTTTTTCGACCAGTGGTGGTTAGATAGATGAATTTCTCTGTTCCTAGCTTGTTACCTTGTACTCCGGCAACATGAACGCCTTCAATTTTCGCGTCGGGCAAGGACAAACGGATGTGTAGACCGTACACGTCAATTTAAGAATGCTATTGATTCGTCCGGAATCAAACACTAACCGATTGTTTGCCCGTTCTGAGAAGAATTATCGAGATCAGAAGGAAAGTGTATGATGCTGCGATCAACCACGAGCGAGAATATCCAAACGAAACGACTAAGATTGAGAATGCTATTGGAGACCAGAAACCGGCGAACATCTGAATATTGTTAACCCAACTTACTGCTAAAGTTTCATATTCAGGTCCCGCTGGACGAACTTCTCTTGCAGCGGCGAATCCTATAGTCAGGGCTGCCGCAAGACAGAACCCGACCATTATTGATGAGATGGCTGCGGAATAAATGGTCCCAAGTGAAGCGATTGATAATCCTAAGGCCAGCGTCGCTCCGGAAATGAAAAGCAATTTCTTTGCATTTCTTGTCTTGTCGTGCAGCAGTCCGAAGATTGGTGATGCAAGAATTGCTGAAAGTGGAGCTAGGCTTCCTATCAATCCTGCAAGAGCAGTTCCCACTTTCAGGGCGTCTGTAAGATAATATACCATAAAAGTTGTTACGAGACTCGATCCACTCAAAACACCGAATAGTTCCAGGTTAAGAAGCAACAACCATCTGTCTGATAGAATTCTGCGAAGGTCAGAGGTTCTAACCGTAAAATGTTCCGAAACACTGTCTTTGGGCACGAAAATTATCAATGAAAGTGCGGTAAGAAGACCTAAACCCCCACTAATGACAACGCTTAGACGCCAACCTACAACCTCAGCCAGTATGGACCATACGAAGAAGCCTATCGCCCCTCCTAGGTAGAAGACCGCATTGAACCATCCGAC
>DASQZS010000035.1:0-3881 GCA_035638535.1 Candidatus Acidiferrum sp. | reverse complement strand
GAGTATAAGATTCATTGAGACAACTTTGATTCCGGTTTTTGAGATTGCTGGAAGAACTTGTTTGTCAGGAGTAATATGGAGCGGTCCCTTCAGGCCGAACATTTTCGCTATGCTAGGACCGGTGATGTCAGCGTCGAGTATGCCTACCTGATATCCTAGTCTTGTTAGTTGAACAGCTAAGAAGCCAGTCACGAATGATTTTCCGACACCTCCTTTACCTGACATAATCGCGATGACGTTTCGTATTCCCTTTCGTTCCAGACGGTTAATTCCCGGCGGCATTGGTGAACCTGGAGCGTGCGCGTCGGTTGCCGCTTGTACCATTTGTGATTGTATCTTAGTTCGCAGCTGTTCGAGTTCTTGTTTCGTCATGACGGTTGTTTCTACGTCAACCTGCTTTACTCCTGGAAGTTTCATTACTGCTTTTTGAACGTCGCTCGATATGGTTTTTGAAAGAGGGCAGCCCCCAACTGTAAGTGCGATTTGGATTTTCACTTTGTCTTCTTCAAGGTCGATGTTTTTGACCATTTGTAGGTTAACTATTGAAATGTGCAGTTCGGGGTCCATGACGTCTTTTAGAGCGGTCATAACTTCGTTTTTTGATAGCACGTACCTGCATCTCGTCAGTTTATGAGTACAGGGAAATTTCGCCGATATTAACAGTTGTTAATGGGTTTATGGAGTTGAACTTTGTCTGTTGCAGATGAAGCATCACATACGGAGTTTAGGGCTTTAGTCGTTCTGGTGTTCGCGGGAACAGCGTCGTTTCTCTGATGTTCTGCTTGTTAAGGAAAGACATTGTAAATCTCTCAACTCCTAAGCAGAGACCTCCGTGTGGTGGAACGGCGTACTTGAACGGATCAGTGAACCATGCCATTCCGTCAGGGTTGATTTGCTTATCTCGGAGTTGATCTATGATTTTGGCGTATCGATGTTCTCGTTGTCCGCCTGAAGACTGTTCGAGGTCTCTATAGATTAGATCAACGCTTCTCGCCCATTGCGGATCATCATCGACGCGCATAACGTAGAATGGCTTAACTCTCGACGGGAACCGTGTCAGAAAATAAATGTCCGTTCGATATTTTTCTTTTACATATTTGGATAGGATTGATTCTGCTTCTTTATCGATGTCTTGGCCGTAGGAGACTTGTTTTCCATATTGTTCTAGGATGTCGTAGACTTCTGGGAATCGGATTTCCGGATACGGCGTGTTCGGTAGTTCGGCTTCGCAATGGAGTAGCTCCAATTCACGTCCGCATTCTTTCTTTACTTTGTTTATCGCGTTCGCTATGAGTTCTTCTTCAACTCTCATCATGTCGGTTTCGTCGTTCATGAAACCGAATTCTACAGCCATACCTCTATGTTCGCATAAATGTCGTGGAGTGTGAGATAGTTCAGCCCGCCAGTTGGGTCCAAGATCGTATATTTTGTCGAAACCCGCGGCGATGCAAAGTTGTCTGTGTAGTTGTGGGTCTTGTCTTAGGAAAGCTTCCTTCCCGAAATAATCGGTTTTGAAAACTTCCGCTCCGCCTTCTGACGTGCCACCTAGCAGACAGGGGGTGAAGACTTGCATGTACTCATTACGGTTGAGGTATTCAACCATGCCCTCTACTAGTTTTGATTGGATTTGGAAGATGGCCAGGTTTTCTCGTTTTCGTAGGTCGATTACCCGCCAATCTAGACGTGCGTCGAGATTGGCTTCTCCTTCTTTACCCGAAATGTCAAGCGGTAGCGGAGTTTCTGCTTTTGAGATGAGTTCGATTCGGATCGGTGCGATTTCAGCTCCAACCTTCGCGATTCTGTTTTTGATTGGAGTACCTTCAACAGCGATCACGTCTTCCCTGCCCAAGGTATCGGTTGCCTTAACGATTGTCGGGTCGGTAGATGTTTTGAGTATCGTAATTTGTGCAATGCCGTGTTTGTCTCTGAGCCATATGAATCTGGCGCGTGCAAGTTCCTTTATCTCATGTATCCAGCCAGCGAGCACGACTTTATCGTTCGCAGTTTCTATCTGGTCAGTGAAATGGGTTCGTTTTAGCAATAATGAAAGCCTGTTTGTAGGATTTGGAGTTAGCTGCTATTAATTCGACTGATCTTCGTTATGGTAGTAGAAGTTTGGCTATTTCGCTCGGTTTCAGGGCGATTTGTACGCCTGCGTTTCTGAGAGCGTCAATTTTTGTTTCAGCAGTACCACTTTTTCCCATGATTATCGCGCCGGCATGTCCCATTCTTTTTCCGGGTGGAGCGGCCCGTCCTGCGATGTAAGAGGCGATAGGTTTCGGGTATTTGGTGGTGGATATGTATTCGGCGGCTGTTTCCTCAGCGTTTCCGCCTATCTCACCGATCATTGCTACGGCGGCGGTTCCAGGATCTTTTCTGAATAATTCCAGAACATCAACGAAACTTAGGCCAACTACTGGGTCTCCCCCGATACCGAGGCAGGTTGATTGGCCCAGTCCTGCATTTGTTAGGCTGGCGGCTATTTCATAGGTTAAGGTTCCACTTCTGGATATGAGGCCGATTTTTCCTGGCTTGAATATGTGGTCAGGCATTATGCCGAGTTTGCATTCTTTTGGAGTTATGATTCCTGGTGTGTTAGGTCCGATTATTGTTGTCCCTTTCAGTTTAGCGTATTCCATGACTTGAATTTCGTCTTTGACTGGGATGCCTTCAGTTATGATTATGATAGGATTTAGATTGGCGGATATGGCTTCGAGTGCAGCGTCCTTGGCGAAAGGTGCAGGGACGAATATGATGGATGCGTCGACTTTGAAACGATCAGTTGTTTCCTTCACGGTGTCGAAAACAGGAATGCCATGCATAGTTGACCCTCCCTTCCCCGGAGTTACGCCAGCCATTATTTTTGTTCCATATTCGAGCATGAGCTGTGTGTGAAAAGCTCCTTGTGAGCCTGTAATGCCTTGCACGATCGCGTTCGTTCCTTTTCCTATCAGTATAGTCATTTTATTTCAACTTGGACGCTATCTCTACCGCTTTCGCCGCCGCTTCTTCCATACTGTTCAAGGAGGGTATTCCTGCGGCAGCCAGGATTCTCTGCCCTTCTTCTTCATTGGTGCCGACCAATCGAATCACCATTGGTTTTGTTATACCCATCCTTTTCTGGATCTCTAATATCGCTCGAGCGACATCATCGCAACGTGTTATGCCTCCCATGATGTTGATTAGAAGAGAGTTAACTCTGGGATTTGCTAGGACAATTTCCAGCGCGGCTGCAATACGTTCCTCGTTTGCTCCTCCCCCGACGTCGCAGAAATTGGCTGCCTTCCCTCCGTAATCGAGTATCATATCAAGTGTTGCCATCACTAATCCCGCTCCGTTTCCTATGATTCCGATGTCTCCGGTAAGTTCGACATACGCCAGACTCCTTTCATGTGCTCGCACTTCGAGTGGAGTCATATCAGGTTCGAATGTCTTCATTCGTTCCAAGAACTTCGGATGCCTATACAACGAGTTATCATCTAGGAGAATTCTAAGATCCGCGAGGATGAATTCTCCCGACTGGGTTTCTATGAGTGGGTTTGATTCGATTAATTCAGCATCATAGTCCAACATGACTTTGAACAGTTTGCTGATTAGGGACGCTAATTGCGTCATCTGTTTCCCACCATAACCTAACTGTTTGGCCGCAATCCTACTTTGGAAATCTTGAAGGCCTATCAGTGGGTCAATCTTGCTTCTGATTATCTTCTCTGGATTTTGATCGGCGACCTGCTCGATGTCAACTCCGCCGTCGGTTGAGCAGAGGATCGTATAACATCTAGAAGCGCGATCCACAACTATGCTAATGTAACGTTCGAATTTGCCTTGTACCTTCTCCTCAACGAGCACCTTGTTTACTATTTCTCCCTTAATTGTCGTAG
>DASQZS010000034.1:0-2958 GCA_035638535.1 Candidatus Acidiferrum sp. | reverse complement strand
AAGCCAACTCGAATTTCGTTCAATCAAACGGACTGCAACAGATCGCTGTCGTTGAAAGCACTTAATTCGAACTAGCAACGTCCATTTGATAGAAATAATATGCACCGCACGATCTAGGATGTTTCTAGATGACTTTCCTTCTTAGAGATGACACAGCGTCTTGACTGAATCATCTGATAAAATCACTTTAGAGAATCTCCTAAACGTTAGAGGGTTAACGATGGATTATGCGTCCGTCGACGGCAGAGTCCGGGTGCTTGAGAATGTTTCGTTGCGGATGCAGAAGGGTGAGATAGTCGGCATTGTTGGCGAAAGTGGGTCTGGCAAAACGACTCTTGGATTATCCATTATTGGCCTGTTGGACAAACCGCCTGCAGAAATAATTAACGGATCCATAATTTTCGAGGGGAATGACCTACTCAAGTTGGATCCAATCGAGCTACCACATTATAGAGGGACTGGCATAGGGATGGTATTTCAAGAAGCCCTAGCAGCGTTGAATCCGGTTTACCAAACCGAAGCACAACTCAGAGAGTCATTGGAAGTTCTTGCAAGAGCCCAGAAATTGAGTCTTACAACAGAGGCTGAAGCAAAAATGATGGTTGACATCCTCAAGGACTTGCGCCTCGACAACCCCGAATGGGTTCTGAAGAAATATCCGCACGAATTGTCCGGTGGAATGAGGCAACGCGTTTCGATCGCAATGGCCATCGTCGAAAAGCCAAGGCTCCTCATATTGGATGAAGTGACTACTGGACTCGACGTGTATGTCCAAAACAGAATACTGAACATACTCAAAGATTTGAACCGGCGGACAGGCACAACTATGATGCTCATAACTCATGATTTGATGGTCGCTTCACAAATCTGCGACCGCTTGTACGTGATGTACGCCGGTAGAGTGATGGAAGAAGGCAAAACAGATGCCATCCTAAGCAATCCGAAGCACCCTTACACGCAGAAACTGTTCGCTGCGATTCCGCAGGGTTTCGTGGACTCCCCACCACTACCTGCTCCTATCGGCGAACCCCCTGATCTTCGAAAACTACCTACCGGATGCAAATTCCATCCAAGATGCCCCTTCGTCATGCAGAAATGCAAGGACATTGAACCGCCAGTTTTCAACGAGGATGGACGCAATGTCGTATGTTGGTTGGCTGAGAAGACATGAACATTGTAGAAGTCGATAACCTCACCGTCACCTTCAGAGTGAGGGGAGGGAGCTTATTGTTGTTCGAACGAGGATCGGGAATGATGAACGTAGTAAACGACGTTTCATTCCGGATCAGAGAGGGCGAAACTTTTGGACTAGCGGGAGAAACTGGCTCTGGTAAATCAGTAATAGCCTGGGCCCTTGTGGGTCTGTTCAAACCAAGGCGTGGGTCCGTAAAGATACTAGGTAAAGAAATTGACTTCCGAAAGAAAGCAGACCTAACTTACCTTAGGGAGAATGTTGGGATAGTTTTCCAGGATCCAGTCGGCTCTCTGAACCCACGTCTACGAGTTAAAGAAATCGTAAAAGAATCGCTGGTCGCATCGAAAAATTTTGACAAACGTGACTATGATAGCAGAATAGAAGAAGTCATCGACCTCGTAGGCTTGAGGAAGAGCTGCCTCGTGGCATTCCCTAGAGAACTCAGCGGCGGTGAGAAACAAAGAGTGAGTCTTGCGAGAGCACTTGTCGTGCCGAAGAAGATGCTGGTACTCGACGAACCAACCAGTTCGTTGGACGTATCTGTCCAAGCCCAAGTATTGAACACGTTAAGGGAATTGAAGTCAAAGTTACATCTCTCGTACTTCTTCATCACGCATGACATCAACGTTATCAAGTACATGAGCGATTCGCTTGGAATTCTCTACTACGGAAAACTGATGGAAGTCGGACGGACTTATGATGTCGTGACTAACCCCAAACATCCCTTCACAGTGAGGCTCATGTCCAATGTTCCGGGAATCAAGCGAGTTGAGCTTCAACAGGAAGAGGGGTTGAGTGAGCGAGGATCATCCCCGACCGGTTGCGTATACAGCAAAGTCTGTCCGAAAGCTTTCGAAAAATGCGTGAATTCTCCACCAATGTTCAATTTAGGCTCAGACCAGTACGCAGCATGCTTCCTTCATGAGAATGCAGCCATCCCTAGCCCGGATGCAAAGGCGCGGTCTGAAGCTTAACCGTTCGTTTGGTTAATGCTGCACCAATTCTTGTTTTATCTTTGGCGTTTTGCCGAAGATCTTTTCCTTGAAAACAATATACGGCCTCACCTTCACGTCAGACGCCTCTCTAGCACCCTCACCCAAGAAACTGAATCCTAGAACCAACAGCATCGTAACGAATGCAGGGATTAGTGCCTGCCAAGGATAACTGTACAGGTCATAGCTTATCGAGCCAACCATTACACCTAGTTCAGGTGTTCCCGGCGGAATTCCAACACCAAGAAAACCGAGAATAGACACTTCAAGCAAGCAAGTTCCAATATCTAGCGTTGCATACGTCATTACTGAAGGAGCGATATTCGGAAGAATACCTTTTCTTATGATATTGTAGAAGGATGAGTTCAACGCTTTCGAAATTGAAATAAAATCTTCAGAGCAAACTTCGAGCACCCCACCCCTAACTAATCTGACGTACGGAGGCCACCAAACGAAAACGAACGCGAGCATGGCATTGAGGAGCCCTGAACCAAGTGTTGCCGCGATTGCGAGCACCATGATTATCGTTGGAAATGCAAGAAAAAGATCGGTTACCCTCATGACGATCTCATCCACTACTCCTCCCAAGTAACCAGCGGCCATACCGAGAAAAATCCCAATGAGGCCGGAGAGAACGACAATTGCGATTGGCAAACCGAGGTCGATCGGAAGGGCCGCGATCGCTCTAGCAAATATGTCTCTTCCTTCGAAGTCCGTGCCGAAGAAATGGGTGATGCTCGGTGCTAGATTCGATTGTTGGAGGTTAACAGC
>DASQZS010000033.1:0-6957 GCA_035638535.1 Candidatus Acidiferrum sp. | reverse complement strand
CCCCCCACAGTTGAAGCAGGCGCGAACAGGCTCTACTCAGCTCGTGCGGCAAGTTCGTGAAAACTTACATAATGTAGTGCGTCACTGCAGCCAAGGAGAGCAGTTTGGCGGCAACTGAAAGGAATGGATGGGTCGAAGAATTTCCAGGTGCAATAACTGTTTGCGATAGAACGGGTATAATTTTAGAGCTGAACAAAAGTGCGGTGAAATCTTTTCACACCGTAGGAGGGAGGAAGCTTATCGGCTCAAATCTAATGGATTGCCATCCCGAACCGGCTCGAAGCAAATTGAAGCGCATGATGAGGAACCGTCAGACCAACGTGTATATCGTCAAAAAAGGACGTACAAGAAAGATCATACTTCAAACACCTTGGTACAAGAAGAATAGGTACTCCGGTTTCGTGGAGATCAGCCTGCCAATAACCGGTAAGATTCCCAGTATAGTTCGCAATCCCTAGCATGAATGGTGCACCCACACACACAAAAACCATTGAGGCACAATGCCACGAAAGAGGTAAGGGATTATGTTGCGGCCTAAAGGCAAATTGAAACTTGGAATAATCGGTTCAGGTAAGGTGGGTAAAGCGCTGGGTAAGGCCCTCGTAGCCCACAATCATACAGTAGTCTTTCACGACATTGTCGACAAGGAACTTCGGCCGCTCAGAAAACGAGGATACCAGACAACCTTGGATTTCAGTAAACTTCTGGGTACCGATGCAGTGTTCATCTGCGTTCCCACCGAAAGGAGATCCAATGGCGATTGCAATCTGGAAATTCTGAAACAAGTCGTCGACAACCTCATGGACGGCAACTATTCGGGCGTTGTAGTGCAAACGTCCACGTGCCCTCCGTTAACCGCCCGAAAAATGAGTCGGAAACTTGCAGCTCCCTACGTCGTCTGCCCCAGCTTCTATAGTATGGCGAGACTGGATTACGACGCGCTTCACCCGGTCCGGATTTTAATTGGAACAAAAGTCGGCTCACCCAACCTAACCGTGAGCAGGATCTTCAGTGAATTTGATGGGCCAATATTCTACGGGGACTACGAAACGGTTGAATTGATCAAATATGCTGACAATGTGCTTTCGGCTGTTTTGATTTCCTATTGGAACGAACTGTTCCTAATCACCAAACAACTAGAGAAACTTGGCTACCGGGTTGATTCGGATAGGGTCGCTCGCGCAATTGACCTATCCTCCCCACATTTGCGAAGCATCTACCGTTTTCACGGCAAGGCGTATGGTGGATCTTGTTTACCGAAGGATACTGAGGCTTTTAGGAATTGGGCCGCGAAAGAATTAGGGTATCTCCCCCTAATTGTCGATGCCGCACATAAAGTAAACTTGCACATGAGAAAACGGTACGGAGAAAATCTGAAGCCATACATTTACCGGAGCTAGACAGTGAATTGCGTGTACTTTGCACGGGTGGCGCAGGTTTTGTTGGCAGCCACCTTGTCGACCGACTTTGTGATGAAGGCCACTCTGTCACCGTGCTGGACGATTTTTCATCAGGCTCCAGGAAGAATGTGAATAAAGCGGCTAAGCTGATTGTCGGCGACGTTTCCGTACAAAAGACTTGGGGAAATCTCAAGGAACACGATTTCATTTTTGCTTTGGCCTGTTTTCCGCGATCAGCAAGCCTCCAAAACCCGTATCGAGATTTACAGGTAAATTACCTCGCGACTATACATGCATTGGAGTACGCGAAACCCAGGCGAACATCAATTGTGTTTGCTTCTAATACGGGAATTGTAAGCCATCCACGAAAGCTACCGATTGATGAAACGTATCCCGACATGCCATCAACACCTTACGATCTGCATAAACTCAGCAGCGAAAACCTGCTAAGAATCTACACTGAACAATTCGATATTCCAAGCCTCGTGTTACGATTCGCATCAATTTATGGGCCGCGCCAATCATGTCATGAAGAAATCAATTGGCACCCGATCATCCCACATTTCCTGAAACTCATCAAAAGACGGGAACCACCTACGATTGACGGCGACGGAGAGCAAACAAGAGACTTCATTTACGTATCAGACATCGTAGACGGATTGATCTCAGGCATGAACGCTCTGCTGAATGGTACGGCCCCTTCAAGCAAAGTCATCCTTGGAACAAATACAGAGACCAGCATTAATGATCTATGGAAGGGGATGGCGAGTATAACAAAAAGTAAACTTCATCCAAAACACGGCCCACCCCGACCAGCGGACATCCGTCGAATGCGTTACGACTCCCAACTAGCTCAGAAGGAGCTGGGATGGAAAGCGAAAATCAGTTTGAAGAAGGGCTTGCGAAGAACAATCATCGAGAAGTGAACATATTTCACCCGGCCCAACAGGTCTTTGAGAATCGCCCATGCATTCAACTTGGCCAATGATGCCTGGTCTGTGGTAAAAGGGCTTCGCGCAATCGGTACCGACGCTCATCTCATTCTTCAGTATCCAGCACACGTTGCCAGCCTGCCCCAGTGGGAAGAAGCAGAAATTGATCTCAGTAAAGTTGGAGACGATTACAATCCTAATTGGGAGATTCTCAACGAGAACTGGTCAATTCCAAATTATGTTCATACCTTCGATATGTACAAAATGTCGAGACCTTGGTACGCCAATAACGTCGACTCCGTCATCAGCCGCATGACGCACGAACATCCAAATTTCGCATATCTGCTTCGATCCTATTCATTCAACTTTTTGAAGTTCTGGACCTCCCTAAGAGAAAGACAGGGGGATGAGACTGAGCGGCAATTCGTACGACTGGTTGAAGACTACGACCTGGTCGTAGGGCACACTCCTTTCGCGAGTCTCGCGCCTAGGTACAAGGCAATTGTGCGGAAGCCCTACATCCTCTATGAAGCTGGCTGGATCAGGTATCTTCACGATCCTATCTACGCGTCGCCTGCAAATCAACTCGCACAAGTCGGCTACAAGCATGCCAGCAAAATTCTGTTTGCGACCGTGGACTTATACGGACTACTTGTAAGAAAAGGCTATGATCCATTTAGGCTCGCCTACACACCTTTTGCCATAGATACAGAGATGTATCGGCCGCTAGAGAAGCATGGTCTCTCGGTCAGCCCAGATGAATCACCTGTTTTCCTGATGCCCTCCAGACCTGACCCAACTAAGGGAAACGAATCTGTGCTCTATGCTTTCCAACGTTACTTGAAACGCAAACCAAACGCTGTTCTCCGTCTAGTGAATTGGGGGCCAAAACAAGAGGACCTCCCGAAACATTTGGCTGTGATCGAGAAATTGGGTATTGAAAAACGGATTCGATGGTTGCCCTTGATGAATAAACGCCTACTCGTCAGACATTTCAACGCTGCCGACATCATATTTGACCAGTTTAAGCTCGGCGCTCTCGGTCTTTTGGCGCCAGAAGCAATGGCCTGCGGTAAACCCGTTGCAGCATTCGTCGATCCCAGGTTATGGGCTCCATATCACAAGGAGCTTCCACCAGTTGCGAACGCAAGGACGGCTGAGGAAATATATCGACAGATGGTAGCTCTTGAAGATGAGGGACTGCGGAATGAACTCGGAGCAAAGGGCCGGCAATGGGTCCTCGAGAATTGTGAAATGAAATTGGTTGCTAAGAACCAACTGCGCATCTATGAAGAAACGATGAGACGTTAACGCTAACCACGCCGCAACGCTGGAATGTTAACTCATCTGCATTGACTTTACCATATATGCATCTCTATGCACTAGATCGTTCGTGATGCTCGGTGAGAATTGTCGGAATGATGTTCGTCTACAACGAAGCCGACATCGTTGGACAGGTAATTGACCATTTATTCTCACAGGGAATCGAGCTTGTTGTGGTGGACAATGGATCAAACGACGGATCATACCAGATCATCAAGGATCATATCGGTAATGGCACACTCGCCGTCCAACGTATGGAGAGCGAGAAATTTGAAGCCATGCCAATGGTTAGACTACTGCGCGCTATGGCGATTGAGTATTCGCCGGACTGGTTGTTGATTACTGGAGCGGATGAGTTTCTTGAATCTCCCTATCGAGGCCTAACTCTCAGCGGAGCCATCCAATTGGAGGAGGAGAGGGGGTTTAATATGATTCAGTTCAACGATCTCGAATTTTTCCCTACCGAGAAAGATTGCGAGAGTAAAGAAGTTGATGTGCGAAAGCGGCTCCGCTACTACAGTTGGCAGGATGATGAACAATTTCGTTGCTGGAAAATGTACCCTGAAATGCCAATTTTTGAAACTCATGGCCATGATTCCAAGTTGCCTGGCGAAGTTGATACTAAGATTTCTCCAAACAAATTCATCCTGCGACATTACAAGATCCGTTCATATGAACATGGACTGAGAAAAATCTTCAATGAGCGACTACCGCGATATTCACCAGACGAGCTAAGAAAGGGTTGGCATAAGCAATACAACAATTACGGTACCGACAAAGATTACTTTGTTATAGACTCAAGTAGGCTAACGAGATATGATGAAGACGGAAACTGGAACCTTGCGAAAACATTTGATGGTTCCTTTGGAACATGGAACCCTCTCCGGTATCCGAATGAGAAGATAGCTCAACTCCAAAACCACATAGATCAACTTGAAAATAGTCTATCCCTTCGCATCGGACGAAGGATCCCTCTGGGGCGTCACATCCACAAAGTCCTATATCCGAACGATCAGTTCGACTCGTCTTTTGGGGGCTCCAACTACCTTGCTGATTATTTGCGGAACGTCACAAACAGGTTCCGGAATTTCAACGGAATCGAGAGGGAAGGGTCGATAAAATATAGCTTCATTCTCTCGACCGTAGGTAAAAGGGAAACGCTTCAAGAATGTCTTAACAACTTCAATTGGTTCATTGAGAACCGACACGATACCGAGCTAGTGATAGCCACTACAAGCCCCGATTTTACTACTAACATCGGAAGAGTGTACCACTTCATACAACCCAAGGCGAATGAAATGTATTTCGTCTGGCGCCAAGCTGCTGAAAAGGCCAATGGTGAAATCGTGATTTTAGTGGCTGACGATGTGAAACTTTCAAAAAATTTTCTGGATCGCTGCGATGAATTCTTCGCTAATCAAGAAACCATGATGGTTCAACCAGCGTTAGTGGACGCGGAGGGATTCATTATCCTTAGCGAACACATCCGAACTTATACTATATCCGCTCTACGTCGAAGGTTGGTTCGAAAATTTAACCTAGGATATCAAAGGAGGAGTGACATTGAATTTATTGAGACAGTTATGAAACATTACCCTAACAAGGTCATCTTCGATAACGAAAGCTTTGCACTGCATTACGGGTACCCAGTAAAAGGAGGAATAGATTCTCTAATCGCTCAATACAACCGGAACCGGGGCCATTTCGATGCTTGGATCATTAAACAAAGAGCATCGAATAATCATAAATCCATACTCCTAAACGAGTTGTTCGTCTGAAAACACGAATGATGTCAGCAGATTCTAGGTCATTCTCGAGAGTGGCTGGTTTCATCACAGCTCGTCGAGGAGTTTTCGGATTTGGTTGGGGCCCACGTCATTTCATTAGACGTGACTTCACATCTTCTATAATCTCGTCGCTCGCTTCTTTTTCGTTTACGACAGTGTAAAAGAGGCCGTTTTCTTCGCTGAATGATTTCGTTTGCTTGAAGGCGCGCACAGCATCGTTCCACGTTATGCTCAAATCTTCCGGTTTAATCGTCACCCCAGTTTCCTGAATACTCCGCGATATCCCTTCAGGATCGTTCTCTTGCAGTGCGGACATGAACAGAATTCCTAGCGAGACTGCTTCTCCATGAACGAACCCTTTCTGTGTCAAATACTCCAGTGTATAGAAGAAGAAATGTTCACTTCCTTCTACTCTCGCGTTCCAACCTGCGTTATGATAAGCGGCGCCACCCCAACGAAGAGCCTCAGCCAGAATCTTAATTCCTTCCTCCGTCACGTCATGTATCTCTTTCGTCTTTCGCCGCACCCTGTCCAGAATGTCTTGCATCTGTGAGGCAACGTCAGCGTCGTACGGCCAGTATCCCGTTTTGCCATGTTCGCTTGCAAGCTTCCAATCATACAGACTCGTATGATAACAGAAGACGTCTCCGACTCCTGCACGATTAAGACGTTGGGGAGCATTCTTGATGATGTCATAATCCACATAGACAACCTGAGGAATCGCCCACCCAACGTACCGTACCACACCCTTAATGCGAACTGCACTTCGATGGCCGAAAGGTGCGTCGACCGACATAATCGTCGGGACCTGGAAGAGAGGCAGGTTTCGCCGCCACGCGATGAACTTCGCCACGTCGAGAGCCTTGCCGCCTCCGATACCGATCACACTCGCAGATCTAGGAAGACTTTCGACCAACCTGTTCAGATCATCAAGTTCCAAGGATTCCACGAAATGTAGGCCGGAAAGTTTGGGTCCATCCAACTGGTCCTTCGCAAGATGCCAGAGTTCAGGCAAAGTTACAACAAGATACGGTGGAGGAACCGTCTCCGGGAGAGACGAGATCAGGTTGCGTCCGTAAACTGTATGAAAAAGAGGATTGTCGAAAACCATTGCAATTACATTCCGTTGACCTTCGACCCAATACTACTCCAAGTATTTATCCAGTACACCACGAGGATTTCTTAGAAAGTTCATGTCTCTGCAGGATCTTAGACAAATTAAGTCGCAAATTTTGATTCAGTCTTCTAGCGCCGGGTTACTCCGATGAGTTTTCGGATTTGATTTCCGTAGGGGATTTTTCGACGGTGGTTCATGATTTGGTCTTGAAGATTCTTGTTGGTGTGAAAGGTAAACCCCATATCCGATACGCAGTTGCATATGCTTTGGAATAATCCAAGGTCCAAATTCATCGAGTGATCGTGCAAGTCCAATATGGCGCCTGAGTGAAGAGCCTTCAACCTCTCCTTCGCAAAATCGAGTTTCTGGACAGCGTTGGAAGCTTCTACCCGCCAATC
>DASQZS010000032.1:0-7842 GCA_035638535.1 Candidatus Acidiferrum sp. | reverse complement strand
GACATTTTCACGATCACCGACCATTTTCTCAACATGGAGAATTCAAGAGGTCACGAAAATCACCCGCTGGAGGCATGGACACTACTATCTGCCCTTGCGGCGGTAACCAAAAAGATACCATTAGGCCCTCTCGTCTCATGCGCCCACTATCGTCAACCAACCGTACTAGCGAAAATGGCTACAACCGTTGACATAATTTCGGGTGGTCGACTAGTTTTCGGAATAGGAGCAGGATGGTTCCGTGATGAATTCGAAGCATTCCTAGGCAAATTTCCTTCTCTCAAGGAACGACTTGCCGGACTCGACGACGCAGTACAGATCTGTAAGAGTATGTTCGAAAACGAGAACACAAAGTTCACAGGACGGATCTACAACGCCAACAACACGTTGAACTTACCAAAACCTGTACGAGGGCGCATCCCAATTATGGTCGGCGGTGCCGGTGAAAAGACGCTTAGGATTATGGTGAAATATGCTGACATAGCTCATGTCTGGGACCATTTTCTGCCGTCTGAACTGGAGCAACGTTTACAGTCACTGAAGAAGTATTGCATTGAAGTTGGAAGATCTATCGAGGATTTAGTAATCGCGACAGGATTGAATGTGATCCTCACCCCCAAGCCTGAAATTATACGTTCAGAGATTCAGAGAATTTCCGAAATGAGGAAGATTTCGCTTGTCGAAGCGGAACACATCGTGAATAAGACAGTTGGATCAGAGAACATTCTGGAGACAATTCGACAATGCCGTGATCTCGGAGTAAGCCTGATCACTCTTGTCGGACTTGAAATCGATGAACTTGACGAGTTCCAAGATGAAGTTGCCTTGAAACTCAACAATTAAGACTCAAAGTCTGACTTGCGAGAGTGAGTTTTATAATTGAACCTAGTTAGTCCTGGTCGGTGAGCAATACGGCAAGGAAACTTTTGAAAGGAATCTTTCCGTTGATGCCATTTGTCTTAACGCAAAATTTTGAATTAGATTTGGAAGGTCTGAAAAGCAACATAGAAGGATACGAAAGAGCCGGATTCGACGGATTCGTCGCTTTCGGATGTATGGGTGAGTTCTATGCACCTTCCTACGACGAGTGGACGAAAGTAGTCGACGCTGCCATTGCAGCGGTCGACAAGCTTGCTTGTGTTTTCGGAACGACGTTTCACAATACCGAGGAGTGCATTAGACGCACGAAATATGCGGAGGATGCAGGAGCAGACGGAGTGATGATAGGAGCGCCTTATCTTATTCCAGTCACGTTCGAAGTGGCACTTGATCATTTTCGCCGTGTGAATGATTCGGTTGAAGAAATACAGATTATGGCTTACAATAATCCTTCATCGTTTCGTTTCAACATGGATTCCGAGTTCTGGGACAAACTCATGGAACTTGACAGAATCAAGGCGGTCAAGGAATCTAACGGAGACGTAGTACATAGAACACGAGTAGTAAGCCACATTTCGGATCGCATTAACGTCTTTCCGGGAGGTGAGAATTGGCTGCTTGGAGATTCACTGTTGGGATCGAAAGGAATCGTTTCTGTAGTTGGTCCAGGTGCACCGGAGGCGACACGAACGTTCTATGATGCGTGTATGCGGCGAGATTTGGATACCGCTATCCCGTTTCACGTGAAATTCACCGAGCTGTATAGAGAAATGACATCGCAGAATGAGGTCGCATGGTTCAAAGCCTGTGCTGAACTGGGCGGGTTTAAGGCTGGGCCGCCGAGGCCTCCTTACGTACCTCTCGATCCTAGGATCCGACGTGATCTTAGTGTTGGTCTTCAAGAACTCAGAACTATGGTTAAGGGTTGATGTGAGTGAAACGAATCAATATTGTCCGCCATTGATGTGAAAGACGCTACCGGTAACGAAGCTTGCTTCATCCGAGACCAGATAGGCCATTAGCCCAGCGACTTCATCAGCCGTACCAACACGCTTCAAAGGGATGGCGGGTAGGAAATCTGCAAGATTTCCACTCTGCGCCTTCACATGATATGGCGTATCTATAACGCCAGGAGCGACAGCATTTACCGTTATTCCTTGCGATGCGAGTTCTTTTGCGAGCCCTTTCGTGAATCCGTTGATTCCTGCTTTGGCAGCGGCATAGACGGTTGCCTGTCTACCTCCGCCGGTGAATGCGCTGATCGAGCCGACATTTACAATACGGCCATATTTCATCTTGATCATGTGCGGAATGATTGCCCTACAACAGTAGAAGACGCTGCGAAGATTCAAGTTAATCAACTCTTCCCAAAGAGTGTCGTCCGTATCAGCGACCGCGACGCGCTTTGGCAAACCACCAGCATTATTGATCAGAATGTCCACCTTCCCAAATTCTTTGACAACATCGTCTACCATTCCTTTAACCTGGGCAGCGTCTCGAACATCTGCTCGAGATAATTTCGCTGTTCCACCAGATGAAAGGATAGCTTGCTGAATTTTCTTTGCATCTTCCTCCGAATGATAATAGTTGATTACAATTTTGACTCCGGATTTTGCCAGTTTAATTGCTGTTGAAGCCCCAATACCCGTGCTTGCACCTGTGATTAATGCGACGCGGTTTTTGAAATTCAAGACTGACATGAAACTTCACCACGTTTCTTCTGCTTTTCCAACGATTTAGGGTTTGAGCTGGAGGCGCTCCATGATAAAATGTAATGCTGAAAGCGAGAACTAGGATCGCCTTAAGCGCAGAGTATACTTAAGTCCAGCCTTGTTTGCTATTGTCACGCTGAACCCACTTAGTGCTGCGGTCTAAGTCGAGCGAAGAGGCTGATCATTTCTCGGTTAAACGCTGGGATATCATTCGGCATGCGACTGGAAATGAGGTTCCTCTCTGAAACTACTTCCCGATCCACCCACTCGGCTCCGGCATTTCGAAGATCTGTCTTGATTGAACCCCATGAAGTTATCGTCCTACCTCGAAGCACACCGGTTTCTATGATTGTCCAAGGGCCGTGGCAGATTACGGCGACAGGTTTTCCGCTAGTGAAAAACGCTTTCGCAAACTCGACTGCCTTTGGTTCCATTCTGAGACTGTCGGGACTCATCACTCCTCCCGGCAACATCAGCGCGTCGTAATCACGTTCCTGTGCCCTATCTAGTGACACATCAACGGAAAATTCGTCGCCCCACTCACCCAACTTTCCCTTATTGAATATCCAGCCTCGAACTTTATCTCTTGCTGGAGAAACTAAATGAGTTTGGGCACCAGCTTGATCCAAAGCCTTTCTTGGCTCAACCATTTCGACTTGCTCGAAACCGTTCGCTACTAGTATCGCAACTTTCAATCCGCTCAAGTTTTTCTGTTGTTGCGTCATAAAGCGCTCCACTTTGTGTGTTTTTGGTAACTGGTTAATTTAAAGAAGAGGTATTTCAAGAACGGACGTGACGTTACTGAAAGTAGCAAATAGCCTCGGAGGGTGACAAAAATTTCTAGAACCGGAAAAGCAGTCGTGTTGGACAAACCGAACGGGCAATTCTTCATAAAGAATTATCCTGTGCCTGAACCACAAAAAGGAACTCTTTTGATAAAACAGGAAATGTGCGGTATTTGCGGTTCGGACGCGCATATGTATAGGGGCGATGTCCCCGACCTTCCCTTCCCAATGATCTTAGGACATGAAATCGCTGGGCGAATCGACAAACTCGGAGAAGGGATTAGCACCGATATTGTTGGGAAACATGTGTCTGAGGGAGATAGAATCGTCCTCATCCCGGCATTGCTGTGTGGGAAATGTTATTACTGCAAAATTCTCAAGGAACCTACGAGCTGCCTAAATGAACTAGACTATGGCTTCATGGGACCCGCTGACAAGGAACCCTATTTTCAAGGAGGTTACGCAGAATACATTTACGCTGCAAGCCCACTGGTTGAATTTCTTAAAACTGACCTGCCCTCGAAGATCGCATCATTACTGGAACCTTTCACCATGGGAATACGTTGTGCTGAACGAGCGAGAATGGGCCCGGGCGATACGGTCGTAATACAAGGTTCTGGTCCGATTGGTCTGTTCAACTTGATAGCAGCAAAAGAATCCAACGTAATACGGACAATCGTGATTGGCGGACCAAAGCAAAGACTGGCACTTGCCAAGAAACTTGGAGCAGACGTAGTCATCGACATTAGCGAAATGACCAATCCACAAGAAAGAGTGAAGATGGTGAAAGAGCAAACACCAAATGGGCTCGGAGCTGACGTCGTGGTTGAATGCACCGGTTTTCCAGCCGCTGTGCCAGAAGGAATCGATATGCTGAGACGATTGGGCACCTATGTCGAAGTCGGACACTTCTCGGACAATGGAACTTGCCAAATCAACCCCTATTTTCATTTAGTTCAAAAACAGGCTACAATCATCTCAGTGTTTGGATCTGAGACTCGTCACTTCGTGAAGGGTCTTCCAATTTTAGAATCTGGCAAATACCCATTCGAAGATTTTGTTTCTCACGTCTTGCCACTCGAAAAAGTGATGGATGGAATTAGAGCGATCACTACTGGATACAAAATTAATGGAGAAGACGTTGTTAAGATAGGCGTATCATCAGAAATATGAGTGGAGACTTAGCGAGACATTTTCCCGGTGAAACCGAATCCGGAGCAGAGTGAATATTCCAGGCACGCGAAATCGGCGTTTCGTTTTGCTTCGCAACGCTATTCCAGAAAGATCGTGACTCGACACGACGTCAGACTCGAGACAACATTGGGACGGTTCCTGAATTTCGGTTACGTTCCGCGGGTGAGTTTAACTCTTGAATCTTACTCGGGTGGAATCTCAGAGAAGGCTAAGCTGAAGTCTAAGCCCTGTTTCTTGCGAATAGCATAGCTTACGCCGTAGATGAGTGCTCCACTCAAGAAAATCCCTACCATGATCGCGTTCGATCCAGGAGTAGATGGACCCACCCCCGGCGTCGTCACGGCGAAGTAAAATGCGATCAGCATCAGCACCATTGAGAACGCGCCAACGATCGTTATAAAAGGCACTTTCCATTTTGCGCCTGGCAGACTGGCCGCAATTTCCTTCTTCTTGTAGGGCAAGATAATGGCTACCGCGCTACCCAAAGCCCAAACCAGGACGGCAATTGCGGTTACGTTCAAGTATTGACCGATAAGGGTGGTGAATGTTGTCAGAACGAGGAAGATCAGCGCGGCTATGAAACTTAGGACTGTTGCGTTCAACGGAAAGTGTAATCGCTCATTCACGTTTGAAAACTTGGTGGGGAGAACTCGGTCAAACGAGAAAGCGAAGATATACCGGGTCGCAACGATCAAGAAGGCTGCTTGACACCATAGCTGTTCCACGAGCCATCCTGCCTGGAACAAGATGAGGAGCGGTAGGTTGTGGATGAGCATGGAAATAAAGGTTGGAGCCCATGGCGCCGCGGCCAGCGGCCAATTGGAACCCAGCGTGACCACAGCTTCAAGGAAATTGTATCCGAACACATTAACCGTCAACTGACAACCTACGACCACCATCAACCAAGTAGCGATCAGGGAACCAACTATTGCATAGAGCATACTCGTCTTAACCCGTTTGATCTCACCTGCGGCGGCTGACGAATAGTTGAATCCTGTAAGGATGAAAATGGCGAACGGAACACTGGTCAACGTTATGCCCCAAGATTCAGGAGTGAACGACCATCCCGCGCTCTTGGCTGAATTCATGATCCCATCATAGCTAATGTTCGTTCCACCATATCCATTCATAGCAGCCACGAAGTCAGCATGGGAAGAAGTTGCTAGGACGCCGATGCCTATTATGGTGCTCAATAAAACGAGCCCAAAGAGGACAGCCATCACGCGGGCGAAATTCTTCGGGCCTAAGGCGGAGACGATGCATGCCAATACTATGAACGGTAGGCCAAATGCAAACGAGACGTACACGTTGCTAAGAATACTCGAAGCTAGTCCTACCAGGGCCGCGTTCCCAGTTGCGTAACCGATTGTAGCTAGGGAAATATTAAGGAAAACCGTCGGCCACAATACGCCTGAAGCTCCGACAATCATCACGCAAGTAATCCAGAATGCCCATCCGGCCATGAAACCTATCACTCCGTGAAAGAGACGACTAATCCAGACATAGTCACCTCCAGATCGAGGCATACACATTGAGAGGAGTACATAGGTGACAGCTAATGGCAGCATGAAGAGGACACCTATATGCATCGAGCCAACGAAATCAGCGCCTGGATATGCACTTGCTACCGAGAAGTCTTGAAGTGCAATGCTCCATATGCCAGGCGCTACCGCAGCGCTGGATATGACGAAAGCATCAAATGCAGAAAACTGTCGCACTAATCCCGTAGCTTCTCTCGCAAAAACAGGTCTTGCTCGCATAGTCCCCTACACGGAGCGGCCTCTGCGGAGGTTTGCGTTATTAACTTTAGTATTGATGATTAAGTTTAGTATTGATGAATCATTATTCATAATATTTTGTCAAAACCCTTTTTCACCAATCTCAAGTCGAAATTCTATTGTGATAATGCTTGGTATGGGCCTATCTAGAAGTAGACCATCTTGAGAGAAGATATCCTGAAAGGGTTGAGTTATGCCCAATAAACTTCTCCAAACACGGCTTCCAATCCTTCAAGCTGCTCCCTTGCTATGCCAGCGAAGCGTCTTTCGGCTCGATTCTTCGGTGCTAATTAGGCCTCATGAGAATGTGTCTCGTTAGCCACTCGTGAAAACATGTCCGTCAAGTTTGTTGTCGGACACATCGAGCAGTAGTCCTTGGAGCATCCCGGTCGGGTGTTCACTCCCAGAATTGAAGCAGTGAGTCCTCCCTATTTTCATGTACGTACCCGTGCCTTTTGATTCATGTACGTGGCCGTGAATCGAGATCAGTGGTTGAAATTTTTCGATTGCATTTCTAACTGCTGTGCTTCCAACGTGCACCATTTCCGGTTCGCGCCCTGAAGTGTCGCAGTGAAACGCTGGTGTAAGGACTTGCGTAAGATTCTCGTCGAGTTTCGGAGCCAGGTCAAGAAGTGTGTTGTATGGGGGCACGTGAATGTTGAATATTGCATTCTCCATATCCTGTGTCTGATTTGCGAGCGTTTCTAGCTTCACTTGGAGTACTTCTTCAGGTAGATCTCCAGGTAGTTTCCATGGAGTCATGTTCGAGTTTCCGAGACTTAACATTTCATGATTTTCGATTCGGATTATTTTCTCGTTTGGGAATTCCACGAAAGTAGATTTTCGCAATATTTCATCTATTATTGGAGGATCATTGTTGCCTTTGTTTATGATGAGTCGTACGCCGATTTTTTTTAGTCGTTCTTCACCGATTCTGCACCATTTTTCGATGCTTTCCTTGATAACAGCGTCGAATAATTTGTCCATCATTGTTGAATTTTTCACGAGTTCGGTCCATTCTTCTTCGGTGGTTACGTAAGGGTAGTTACCATTTGAGCGGATATCTTTGTCTAATTGTTCTAATTGTTCTTTGGTTTTCGCGGTTCTCCACGTTCCCTGCATTTCAGCCTTCAACTCATCTTCCTTTTTGAAGAGGGGCGTAATCGCTTTTCCTCCTATGTCCCCTCCTATTACAAGAGCTTGGGCTTTGTAGATTGGAGCCGCGTTCACGGATTTTAGAAAAAGTCTTTCCGATCCGCGGATATCCGAAACGAACAGTATTCTCGTCTTGGCCAAGTACGGATCGACTATTAGGTATGAAATTTAGCCTAAAAATATTTAATCTCTGCTTAAGTATGCGGCGTCGTCATTAGCGATTTGAAAACGGATAGAGGCTGCTTGTCAACTAAGAAGAACTTCGATATTGCCATCATAGGCGGTGGCGTAGTTGGAATAACAATGGGATTTTGGCTATCTGAGCTATACGATTGCAGT
>DASQZS010000031.1:0-2725 GCA_035638535.1 Candidatus Acidiferrum sp. | reverse complement strand
ATTGAAGGCAATAATTATGGCAGGTGGATACGCCAAGAGAATGTGGCCTCTAACGAAAGATATCCCTAAACCGCTTCTTACTGTCCGTGGCAAGCCGATAATAGAACGCATTATCGACAATACTCGCGAGTCAGGTGTCCAAGAGGTTATCGTCTCAACGAATGAGCGGTTTCGTGAACAATTTCAATCGTGGCTCACACAAAGCAAGAGTCAAAATATCCGCATCTTCGCTGAGAAGTCCTCTTCAGAAGAGAATAAACTGGGAGCAGTCCGCGCACTAGCAGAGCTTCTAAAGTCCTTGCCACCCGATGACTACCTAATCTTAGCAGGGGACAACATCATCACGTCGAACCTTGCACCAATGATCTCCTTCTACCATGGAATCAATAAGCCAGTCGTGGGGTTATTCGAACCTGTCGACAAGAAGCAACTCCAAGCCGGATCGGTAGCAGTCATCGACAGCAACAAGCAAATTAAGAAATTTATCGAAAAACCGAAGCGTTCCATGAAAGGAAAACTCGGTGCACTGGCCTACATACTACCATATCGAACGCTCGATCAGCTAGATCAGTACCTTGCAGAAGGTAACAAGCCGGATGAACCGGGGCGCTTCATAGCTTGGCTACACAAGAGGGAGCCAGTTTACGGCTATCCATTCACAAGCCATGTTCTAGATATCGGTAATCCACAATTATTCGCAGAGGCAAATAAAATTCGGCGAAGATCCAGGACGCGGAAGAGATAAACTCAACGCTCGGCTAGTTTAATCGTTCAATTCGCTCTTTCAGCGCACCACATAGCGCGTGATGTACCACGACATGAAGAGCCTCCACTTGAAACGTATCATTAGAAGGGACATTAACCCAAACGTCAACTAGATCCTTCATGAGGCCACCATCAAATCCCGTAATGCCAATGGTCGTTGCGCCGCGTGATTTGGCGGTGGTGATAGCCTTGATGAGGTTCTGTGACCACGCACCCGCCTTGTCCCTACCGCTTCCGCCATGGACACTTATTGCTATGAGTACGTCACCCTTCTCAAGCCAGACGTTCAGTTGTTCCGAAAAGACATTATCGAACCCGTTGTCATTTGTAAGCGCACTAACGAGTGGAATATTGTCATTTAACGATAAGGCTCTCACGCCAGGGCTCCCCACATTCTTTGCTAAGTCACAGGCAAGGTGGATTGCAGTAGACGCAGATCCGCCGTTTCCAATTACGAACACTTTCTTTCCTCCCTTCCACGCCGAAAATAACTCATCCACGGCGGACTCAATCGCTTCGCTAGAAATCTTATCGCATGACGACTTAACAGCTCCGAGAAACTCGTTGACGAAGGAATGGGTGTCTGACATGAACAGTTCCGCTTGATATGCGAAATAATACGCTCATATTTAGTCATGGCGCGATAATCGTTATATACGATTCTGGACTGACGACCAATATGGCTAGGCTATGGAATTCTTCATCGACACCGTACGCATCGATGAAGCGAGAATACCTCCTTGTGGAGCTATCACAGCTGTCACAGAAAACTGTGGAACCGAGAACCACTGCTCGATAGTGCAACCAGACAAATTAAAGCTCGCAAGTTCAATACGTATCTAACCCAGTATAAGCCAATCATAGCGATCTCTCTTGCAAATTCAAGGACAATCAAAGACCAGACTCTTCCTGCTTTGCCTTCCCACTATGATATCGACGTGTCTCGTGTTCTGGAACATTCAGGATCTCGGTCTCAGTGTCTGGGATGAATATTACTATACGGAGGGCGCTAAATGGTTCCTGGGCGTACAGGGAGGTTGGTTTCAAATTTATGAACCTCCTGGTTTTCCATTAGTTATATCGTTGTTCTGGAGATTCTTCGGCCTGCATGATTATGTGGCCATAGCAGCATCTGGAATATTCGCTGTCCTTACGGTCGCACTGATGACGTATGTGGGTGTGAAAATTTTCGGGTTTGGAGTAGGCATAGTCGCTCCATTATTACTGTCAGCCATGCCACTTTTTCTGTACTACGCTAGGTTTGCTATGACCGATGTACCCTTCACATTCTTCTTCTCTGCAGCAGTCTTATCGGGTTACCGTGCGTTAAAATCCGGAAAACGTAGAGATATTCTCTTTGCGGGAATACTTATCGCGGTGTGTACCGGAATTAAATATAATGGGTTCATGGCATTGTTAGTACCCGCGCTGTACGCTGCCGTGATTACACTATCCGGTGGTACGCCAAAGGAACGATTCAATGCGTTCGTAGGAAATGCTAAGGCGTTGGTACTGATGGCAGTACCAGTGGCAGTTGGCTTTTTGGTTTGGTTTTACGTTTTAGGGCTGCCGACTGGGGTATCAAGACATTTCTTTAGTCGTCAGATTATTCACTTGTTGTCGCCCAGAACCCTACTGGCAGGATTTCTCAAATTCAGATCAGTTGTCCTAACTTCGCACTCAGGACAGATTGGGCTCAGCCCGTTTTCAGGCGGTCTCTTCTACATGCAAGTCTTGGCGACATGGGCTTCTATTCCCGTACTTATTTTTGCGGTTGTAGGGCTGTTGAGAAGGAATATTCGCGAAGATCCTGAACTGTTTGCGAGTTTCTGGTTTGTCGTTTTGTTTTTTGCATTCTCATGTATCCCTGGCACTTTTCAGAGAGCGATGGTTCCAGTGCTTCCACCTCTGGCGTTGGTTTCAGCTATCGGCATAAGAAAAATCGTGGATATGGTTCGAG
>DASQZS010000030.1:0-11314 GCA_035638535.1 Candidatus Acidiferrum sp. | reverse complement strand
ATTATCTTACATGACGCAATACTATATCGATGTCGAGAGCACATATGGTTCGACCTCTGGATCGGGATGGTACAATCGCGGGGCATCTGCCCAGATAAGTGTCAGCGGAGGCGAAACTTGGCCGATTCCGCATATCCTCGATGGTTGGAATGTAAATCCTTCAACTGGCGCGTTAACGAAGACCGATAATAATTCTTGGTCGTTAGTTGTGGATCAACCTTACGTTCTGCAGGCGCAATGGAGCATCGATTATCTCCCGCTTATGCTTGTTGGCGGAGTTGGAGCTGCTGTAATAGCCGTATCTGTGGGTCTCGCAGTAGCCTATCGACGAAGACGGAGTCAGGTACTAGCGCCGCGACAGGTTTCGATGGGAAAGAGGGTCTGTGCGGGCTGTGGATCTAATCTTCCTGAAGGAGCAACATTTTGTCAACGATGCGGTGCATCTGCCGAACCGGTGGCCTCGGCCATACCTTCGGTAGCGCCGGTTCCAAGTTTAGAGGACAAGGTGTATGACTACATTGCTACTCATGAAGGAGTAATCTCACTCAGCAAAACAGCTGAAGAATTAGGTATTACGGTGGAGCAGCTGAAAGAAATTACGGATAAGTTGAAAAAAGAAGGGCGCCTAACCTAATAGAACATGCGCCCTGCGTCGGGCTGGTACTGCTGGTACTGCTGCTGGTACGGATACGGTTCGGTTGGTTGGTTGATTCTTGGAGCCAATCCCCAGTAGCATTCTGGGCAGAAGGATAGCAACCCGTATTGTCTAGAGCAACTGACGCATATCGAGCGACCGCATCTTGAGCAAACATAGGAGGCAGGGAGCTCGACATGATAGAAGCATGTGCCAATTCGTTGGATTTGCCGCGGAATCGGTCCGGTAGGATTAGGCGACATGGATCCTGGCACCTTGGGGATCGAAAAGCCTGCCAAAGGTGACTTTACTTCAACCTTCACAGGTGGTGCTTGTGTTAGTGTTGCTCCACAACTGGAACAAAATCTTGCTTCGTCGGAGTTCGCTCTGCCGCATCGTGGGCACAAAGACATGGATTAAACCTGCAAAATCAATTGTATTCAGGTTCTTTAACAGTTATGGACGATCATTCGTGATTATGAATGGTCTCGGCAGGTGAGAAATTGACTTGTTTGGGTAGGGTCAATGCAAGGACCCGTAGACCGTCAGCTCAAATTTGGCCTGAACTATGTTAACTTGCAGACTATTTCTTGGTGTTTTCCATCTTCTTGCTCATACAGGGCTCTTAGGTAGTCGCCTTTTTTGAGCTTGGGAAAGGATTTTTTGACCATTTCCTCGCCACGTTCTGTCTCAGTGAATATGCGGAGTGTTCCTTTGTCTATGTTGGCTGCGGCTCGAATTGACTTTTCGTAGTTTTGATTTAGCTTATGTAACGGTAGCTGAATTTGTAACGCAAGAGTGCTTGTTGTACCGTCCTTCCCGCACACGATACATTTGTCGTTTCTCTTCAACTCCATTGAGCTGAATCGGTTATTCTTCATGTCTATGAATAGAATCGATCTGAGCGGCTGTCCGGTTGTTTCAGGCCATTTCTTCTTCTCTGAATATTCGGTTTGTCCTAGAATTAGTTTGATTGCTTCTTGGGCGAGTATGGATGAGACTAGTGAGATTGAGGTTGAGAATGATGGGATTGTCTGTTGTTCTACGGGAGCGTCGCATGGGTTTCTCAGCCCGACTATCTGGGAGTATTGGCTCGATGGGAATATGCAGATCGGGCATGGGTCTTCGGGTGGAATGTAGATGTGAATTCTGGCGTTCAGTCCTGTAATTCCGCCGTCCAGCAGCGGTATGTTATATTTTCGGGATATTTGTGTCAGGTACATTCTTGAGACGACATTGTCAAGCCCGCAAATGATGATGTTCGTATCCAGGAAATATTTGAGCGGCAACGTCTCGATGGAACCTCGATAGGCCAGAGTCTCTGCATACGGGTATTTCTTCTGAAGGTTCTTTGCGAGGGCTTCTGCCTTGTTCTTTCCTAAATCTTGACTTTGAAAGAACATCATTCGGCTGACATTAGAAAGTTCCACATTATCTCTATCGACGATAAGCAGTTTACCTATCCCCAGCATAGCTAGATTCTTGGCAACTTCGTTGCCGATCGCACCTGCACCTGCGAGAAGGACGTTGCTGGAGCGGATCTTACGTTGTCCTTCGATTCCCCAGAGTATCAGGTGTCTAGCCCAGAGATAGTCTACCGTTATCGTTTCGTTGAGTCCTTTAATTTTTGATATAGGCAAGTTGTTGGTGAGCGGTTTTCCGTGTAGTATTAATCTCGTTAGGTTGCTTTCGATTCCCAATTTGTCGCAGATGAGTCGCTTCAGGTCTTCTACTGTCTTGCTTGGCTGAATGCTTACTTCGATCTGTTTGTATGCTAGAAGCGACGCTTTCAGCCGCATTAATGGTACACTCGGCGGTCTCTCTCCGGGATCCTGAATTTGACTACATCCCCCGAAGATGATTGTGGATACGGTATTCTCGGAATTGGCACCACGTTAAAGCGTACGGTATCGTCTACCTGCTTTTTCTCTTTGACTTTTGTTTTAGGAAACCCGTAGGATCGACAAACATTAGCCGCTTTGAGTGCTTTGGGGTGGTCGAATACGCTTTGAGGGTTGGGGTCTGTGAGCAGGTAGTGTAGGGCGTTGACTACAGAGATCAGCCTAAGTCTTGGATCCCATTTTTCTCCGAGTATGGAAACACAAACGGCATTTGGGATATTTGGTACGATGTTGGGGTGAGAGATATCTGTCAACCAGGTAGCGATTGGTGGATGGAGTGGGTAATCTGGCGGTACGTCGAGTCGGAAACGATTCCAGTCAGCGTATTCAGTGAAGGGCCAAACCGATTGTTCAGCGAGTTTTTTGACTTCGCCTTTTTCGCAGCGAATGAGCCCTTCGAATTGCGTTGGGGGGTCGTTGATTGCTGTCACTGTCGGGAATTGATGGTTGAGCAGACTTTTCTCTTTGTAGAGTACCGTGACGTCCAAAACGGTATCTTACCCGCCGATGATGTTGTAAGGCATTAGAGCTAGTTGGGCATTCTCGGGGATGTTCAATCGTGCTATGGTTGTGTTCTCGTCGAGGATTGCTCCACCATACATTAGTGCGACTGTGGTTGGATCAACACCAAATGATTGGCATACTTGTCCCTTTATTTCGGCGACTGTATGATCCGGTATGACGTCAATTTCAGCCAGTCCCGTTTGGGGGCCAATAGGTGCTTGGATGAACAGTTTCATTTGTGATGTTTCACCTCCACCAAATTAGGTTCTTCTCTGTATAGAGACCTTAAACTACCTTACTGTAAGTTGGATTGTCTGGGAATGTACAATGTAATCGCCCGTGTCAAGGGTAGCCGTAGCGACTACTGTTATTGTATATGTTCCAGGGCGTGTCGTAGCAGCTGTCATGATTTGGAGAGTGTTCACACCCGATCCTGAACCATATAGAAGGGTTCCAGTGGAGAACACTTGGGCCTTTGCGCCGGGTGGCAGGTTTAGCTCTTTCACTTGTATTGGAGCGGAAAACCCTGATCCAACGGTTAATGTGAGGTTATAGGTGGCCTGTGTGCCAGCGAAGACCGTATTTGACCGTGGAGTTAGGCGAAGTGCAAAGTCAGTTACGGTTACATCGATTCTGGTTTCATGTGTTATTGGCTGTGTTCCTGGTGCGTACGTGGCAGATATTACTACTGGAAATGTTCCGTTTAGTGCATTCGCGCCAGCTGTCATGCTAATTTGAACCGATGTGCCGACTTGCACATTGGTGGGGAGTGTTACAGATATCCCTGGCGGTGCTTGAGCTGAAATTGATAGTTGCTCATGGAAGCCGTTTATTGGTTGTAACGTTAGTTGAGAGAAGACGGGTTTCGTTGAGTTTCGATAGATGGTTAATGTCGCATTAAGTACTTCGGGGAGGAAGTCCGCGACTTGTATATGGTACACTGGGGTGGACACTTTCAGTCCGTTTGCGTTTGATCCTGTAATGTAATAGGTGATATCGCCGTCCACTTGGTTTCCTGGAATGGAATATTGGTATTCTCCAGTGGCGGGCGAAGTCATAACTGCCGATGTGAAAGAGTTTGAACTGATTGTTCCATAGAATAGCGTGACGGTCTGAAATGTTCCGGTTGTGTTTGCGGTTATGGTGATTGGCTGACTAATGTTGGCGGTCAGAATAGGAGTATGGGTTATGGAAGCCGCGGTCGTTTGGTTTGTTATTGATGTACGGTAGGTTACAACGCCGACCAATGCAATTGCGATTACTAGAACGATTAAGATGCCGGCGAGAACTATCCTCTGGGCAATCAGTTTGTTTACCGGAGCTAGTAATGGTGGTCGTTGAGCGATTCGAGGTGCCTGTACTGCTTCGGCTGCATCCTTGTAACTTCTAACGTTTTCGTCAGGGACGCGGTACGGTTTACCTTCTCGATCGACCCGGAAATAGCCCACCTGACCGGTTTGGGGATCAACAACCATCCCTATTGTTAGACGTGAAAATTGTTGGAAGATCTTCTGCGTTTCAACGTCTGTTTCCGAAAAGAATAGACCGCCCATTGGGTGCGAATGGTACCAGCCAATGATGTTTCCCTTAATTCTTCCCGATACGATGTCGTCCGCGATCTTCGCGAGTGTTGACGGTAGCAATTGCACTCGTGTTGGTTCACCTGAATAATCTCCGCTAACAGCGTCCTCGATGATGATCGTGTCCTTTTCAAGTCGACCTAGAAGTAGTCCGATTATTTCGTTGTCCGTGGTACGTGAATCTTGTATAATCCGATCATTGACTGGCTTCCATGTACTCACATGCGACAAAGATTCTGTCTCCTCACTTTATCTGCTCTAAGCAGCGTTCTGATCGTCAGTGATTTGAGAGAGTTTGGAATTTCCAGATGCGCCCCAAGTAGCAGCATACTCGCGCCATTTATTTAACGAGGCTTCAGGCTCTTATGAGCTTAGCCCTCATCTGTTTCCTTCATTCCATCTCATATTTCCACAAAACAAGTATTATGAGATTCGCGTAACTTGATCAGATTCACGTGGGAGTGGGTGTAAGTTGCGAGTTTCATGGGTGTTGCCAGTTGTAGTGACAATAGTTCTTCTGATTATCCTAGTCACCGTGCCGCCGCCAAACGTCACTATTACGTCTTCACCTTCTGGCAGAAGTACAGAGTACGTTCTGGTAGGTGGTCAGAATGGTACGTGGTTCCAACCTGGCCAAACACCTAGATTATCAAAGATCTTTCTCGCAAATTATTCGGTCTCACATCTAGTGCCTGTTTCCGGAGAGGGCACGGTATGGGGCGGGGGTTGGAATGGTTCCCAATGGTTGATTTCGGGTTTCGGCGTGGACCCTGGGCCTCTAGGCTCTAACCCTTACATTTACTTGTACAACGGTGAAAAACAGATTGTGGCTGGATCGCTTGATCAATACCACTCGGAGTCCTCTTGGCATGGCGGAGACATATTTGCAGCCAGTTACAACGGAAGAGAATGGTTGCTTTCTGGTTTAGGATCTGACTCACTCCTGACATACTCAGATACTCCCATAAACCACATGTCCTTCGCAACTTTCAACGGTTATAATTTCACTGATCTGTCGGCTATGGTTCCTCTTCAAGGCGATGCTATTCTGTACGCTAACGCGTGGAACGGGAAATATTGGTTGGTTGGTGGTGGGTTCGAAAGAGTCGGTGAATTGTTCACTTTTGATGGGTCAAAGGTTGTTGATCTGACTCCGGACATTGAGCAAGCTATCCCATTCTTCGGTTCGGTGCAGTCAATAGGATGGAACGGGCAGTACTGGTTAATCGGCGGGTTCGGTTTTCTCGCGAAGTATGATGGCCATCATTATGTTGACTTATCGAACAAGTTAGAAGCTGCCTTGAACCCCCAAAGTATGTGCTGTGTAGGTGGCGAGTTGAATGTAAACGCCATTGCATGGAACGGTACTGCATGGATGCTGGCCGGAGGTGCTCCAATCGCTCAACTACTCCCAAATAATGCGTGGGCCGTCACTTACACTTCAACAGGATTCGTGAATCTTTCACCGTCAATTCAAACTCACATTATGGGTGGACAAAACTCGAGTTTGCTGACGGTCGCGTTTCTCAACGATTCTTGGATTCTCGGTGGATATTCAAGTGAGCATGGCCTTCTATTATCGTATCGTGATGGCAGTCTTGTCGATCTATCAAGTCTAGTCGACGATATGAGCTACGTTACATGGATCGGAGCAGGATCTTTCGGTCAACCAAAAGTTCCAGCGGTCAAATCCAGTTCCGGAATAACCGACCTGTTCAATGTTCTTATCGTCATATTGGATCTAAATTCCACCAAAACCAATAGCCCAAGTAAATTTGACCTATAACAAAACATTGTGCACCGATTCAACGAGCGAATCTATTCGTCGCTTAGAATAGTTCGTCGACGCGTAGTCTAATCTAACGTGAACAAAAAACCGGAGAGAAACAAAAAACGGGAACGGGGTTAGCCCGCTACCTTCCTAGCATGCCGAGTATTCCGCCCACCACGCCAAGAACGAAGCCGGCTACAAATCCCCCGCCAATTATCAGACTTAGCACAGCCATGGGGAAGACGACGATGCTTCCAATAGTACCGTATCCAAGCAACATTAGAATCGAACCGATCAACAGAATCAGTCCGATGATTGCGCCGATCGCAAAGATTAGTCCATGTGTTGGCGAATTGTCAATGACGGGTATCCAGAAGAATGCGCTGACCCACATATTGTAGAATGACTGGCTCAGTAGTGCGCCTGCGTTGAGAATTACTAGTATTCCAGCTACGAGGGTTAAGATGAAACCCCATAGCGCTCTGGGTGCTGATGTTGGACCGTATGCTACTGGATAAGCTACCGGAGCTGGAGCAAACTGCGGTGCCGGTGGCATTGGTGGTGGAGCATATTGCGGTGGTGGCGGTGCATATTGTGGTGGCGGTGGAGCATATTGTGGTTGCGGTGCATATTGTGGTGCGGGCGGCATCGGTTGTTGTGATGCCGGTGGTACTACTCCTTGGTAGCATTGTGGACATAGTACTAGGTCCATGTATGCTTTCGAGTCGTCTCTGCAAATCGATCTACCACAGCGGTTGCATACATATACTGCTGGCAAGCTGGGGTGGTAGAAACACTGACCTGGTGATGGAACCCGGACGGGTCCGCCTGCGCTGACTGGAGTTACAACGCGGACTGAGGGCACGGGTTTGAGAGCTGGACCTGCAGTGCCTGCAAGGGTTGCTCCACAACTGGAGCAGAATGCTGCGTCGTCGCGATTGTTGTAGCCACATGATGGGCATTTCTTGACCATTTTTCTAATTAGCCTCCTTTAGCAGATTCGTTACCAGAAAACATCTTGCCGCTGTGTACGCACTTAAGCATTTGGACAAATGTTATCAAATTAGTGGCTACTGGATGGCTTATTATACCATTTTTTAGCGCAAAACTAGTATGCTATCGAAAAATTGCGTTTTTGACCGTTTTCAGCCAAAATTTGGGGGCATAGCCGGGTGGTTCGCGTGAACTGATATTTGTTCGCTTCTATAGTAATGTGAGTATCTGCGAAGTGGCATACATTAGAACTAGTCCCAGGATTATTGCGAAGGGGAGGCCAGGGAACATATCGCGCCCTTCTAACATCTTGAATCCCAGATAGGCGCCTAAGATTATGCCGATTCCGCCAGCGACGAATGGAAGAACGCCGAAGTTGATCATCGCGTTGCTTGCTAGCATGGAATAGAACACCATGTCGCCCATTCCAACTGTTAAGTCGCCGTACGTGAAAACTGCCCCTTTGAAGTCTTCTATGTCGGTCGATTGCGCCATCTTTCCGATCGGACCTTTGTAAACTGCAAACAGGTCGTATGCGGCTAACGCCAAAAGCAGTGCGATCGCCGTCAGTGTAGGAACCGAAACTCCTAGGAAGGTTCCAGTCATCCCTCCAATTGTTATGATTGCTGCGAGATGTGGTGGACCTTTCGATTTGAAAATTGCAAACGCCAAAACCGCTGTAGCTGCGATGCTGACCAGGATCCAAACGAAGCCTGAGGTTAGGGATGATGGAATATAGTTAGCGTAGATAGATCCATACCAGATGAATAGGAAGAGTAGAAGGGCAAGCATAGCCAAGTTGATGAGATATTTGACGATGTTCTTTTTGCCTAACTTGATGAAGAGATACATCACCGTTCCCGCCGCGGCCATTAGCACAACGAAGATGCTCGCGTTTAGAGTAATTCCGCCTGCAGTTTCAGGGAAGATCGTGATCGGTTGAATCGCTGCACTTGTTGCTCGCAGAGTGTAAGTAAGCGCTCCGGCAAGCGCTACCACGAGTATTTCGGGAACCAACTGACTGGGTTTTGCTTTGAATTCCTTACCCAAAAGTCACCGTCTCAAGTTGAGTTTGACATTCGGAACAGTAATTGTCACTCTTGATATCCGTGTCGGTTAACGTTTTCGAGAAATGCATTACGCAATTCACGTCCGAACAATGTTGTAGGCCGAGCATATGACCGATCTCATGCACTGCTTCCTTCTTGATGCGTGGTTCGAATCGTTCTTCTTCATCTGATTCATCAGATTGGCGTAGTCTGAAACTGGACACTACAGCTGCTTGTCCGGGGCATCGTGCTTCCCCGAAGACGAAATTCATTCCTGGCACGAATAGATCTGAGGAGGTTATTCCGAGAACCCGATCACCTTCTACAGAAGCTAAATGGTGTTCGAGTAGGACCAGCATTCGTGTCGAATGATACTGATTTCTGCGTGAATCATAAGCTTCACTCGGATTTACTAAGGGTGGTTTGAGTTGCACGACAACGGAGAATTTCTTTGATAAGAATGAAGAAAGGTCACTTAGTGAAACGTCGGATATTCGTCCTACCTGCACTAGCCCTAATACTTCAGACATCGCAAGTTTCACCTGGACTAGGTGTACTTGCTGTTAAGCCCAATTCGTGGCTTGACCAGTCTGCTAGGAGTTTGCAGTTAGCTTCTTCACCGTGTACAACGAAGACGCGGGTTTTCTTATCAACTTCTTTCAGTGTGTCTTGGAGTTGAGTTTTGCCGCCGTGCGATGAAAAATCAAACTTTTCGACACGCGCCGTAACTTTTCTTGTTTTTCCATGCAGGATAAAGCGACCTTCGTCAAGCAATATTCTTCCCGGTGAACCTTCAACCTGATAGCTGACCAGGAAGATTCCGTTCTTCTCGTTCTCCGCTAGATTCTCCATGAAGAAGACTGATGCTCCGCCCTTTAACATCCCGGCCGGTGAGATTATGACTCCAGCAGTACGAGCGGCTCGTCTTCGCTCGTGCCAGTTAGTAATCTGTTCAGCCTGCCGCATTGCTTTCTTGAATTTGTCCTCGTCCCTTAGAGCATGAGGATGTTCTTCGAGCATTCGAATTGCGTCGAGCGCCATGCCATCGACGAAGAGGGGGTGCGAGAAGTTATGGTCTGAGAGCATGCAAATTATCTCCTGAGATCTACCCACGCCAAAGGCTGGAACCAGAACCGTACCGCCTTTTTCGACAACTTCATTGCAAGCCAACACGAAGTTGCGTTCCGACTCCTCTCTGTTCGGGTGATCTTGAGCGGCGTAAGTGCTTTCGATAACGATCGCATCTAGATTTCGGTAACTTCTGTCTGCTCCAGGAACGAGGTGAGTTGGAATCAAATTGAAATCTCCAGTATAGAGGATCCGCTTGCCTTCTGCTTCAACGATTACTTGAGCGCTTCCGGGTATATGTCCTGCATTCACCATGGTAACCATCACGTCCCCTATCTTGATTGGTGATCTGTAATCCACTGATGTGGCGCGACCTAACATGTTCTCTAAATCGATGTATTCGAACGGCAGATAGTATCCACTCAGTTTGATCATGTCGCGGACCAAGACTTTCGTTAGTTTGAAGGTCGGTTCTATACCGAACAATGGAAGCTTGGAATGTACGTAGAACAACGGTACGAGTCCGCTGTGATCTAGGTGAGCATGAGTGAGCACTACCGCGTCAAGGTCTTTCGGTGACACGTGAACGGGAAAGCTTACTTCATGGTTAATCATTACCCCATAATCCATTAGGATCTGACTGTTCGCCGTCTTCACGGCTATCGCGGATCTACCTACTTCTTGACATGCGCCCAAGAATCGTAATTGCATCAATGATCAGCTAGCTTCAGTATTCAAATTCTAATTGAGACTTGGCTCAGCCATACATTCCACGCAAGGAGCGGGTTGTTTGCTGCAGCCTCTTGTCGATTTCTTCTTCAATATCTTTCGCGTCATATTCCAGATCTCGTACATCCGCCTTTAAGCCGTAAGCTTTCGAAACTGTTCGAATTGCTGTTGCAGCTGCTTTTGGGTCGGCATGGTTCGCCGACGCGTAGGGCAACACTGCGACGGCTGGAAAGTTACTCTTCTCAAACTCTCCAAGCATAACTGCCAACGGTCCGTAAACGAAAAGTCCAGCCTCAAGCATCGGATGTTTAATTTTCATTTTCTTTATCGGATAGGTTCCTGTAGGAACTATTCTGACGCCATCCGAGCCAGATTGCAGGCTACCATCCAATCCACCAATCAGGACGGCGTCGCGGAATTTGTTTTCCATAATCCAATGAGCCACCGATTTCGCAAATTCAGCTTCTTCACTTCTATGTGGGGAGAATTCGAGTTTCACTAGGACAAATTTACCGGCGCGGTAGACTTCAAATGGAGTTACCAGACCGGATTCGGAAGTGGCCACAAACGGAGGAGGATGGGCAACGTCAACGAAACCTATCCTGTGAGCGTTCAATTCATGTACTAGGTACGAGACGGAAATGTATCCCGTCTCACCTACGCCGTGAAAACCCGTAATTAATGTGCAGTTGCGAAGGCTGCTTGTCTTTACCATCATGTTTACGGGCAAATGCGCTTCCTCAAAACGACTTCGCGAAGTACTGATAATCACTTTCGCGGAGGGATAGTTTCACGTGTATAATAAGTTCGCTAGTCCTAAGCAAGGAAATTCACAATCATCCGTCACTAATGTGTACTTTCCAGTAATCTCTGAATTAGAAAAATGCTTATAACCTGCAGGCAGCCTGAAGACCACAATTACTAGAGGTAACAAAAATGTCCTATTTAGCCGGCCAACCAGTTCTAATTCTGAAAGAAGGATCAACACGAAACCGCGGTCACGATGCACAACGCAACAACATCACCGCCGCGATCATAGTTGCTGAAGTCGTCAAGAGCACCCTAGGTCCCAGAGGTATGGACAA
>DASQZS010000029.1:0-6697 GCA_035638535.1 Candidatus Acidiferrum sp. | reverse complement strand
CATCTGTTCCAGTGTAGTGATGTTTATGATGTCAAATCCTTTTCGCTTAATGTAATCATGTAGGTTCGGTTCTTCCTTCTCTTTCCTGTAAACCCCTTCTGATTCGCGTTTGTGTACCTCGACTTTAGCGTTCTTCAGCAGAAGGTCAGCGCCTACAGCGACTTTGCTTGATGCAATGTTGAAGTAGGTATCGAGGTGCATGTCAATCATTGGATCACGCTCGTTACCTGGTATGAGTGGATGATTTGGTTGATGTACGACGCCGACTTCATCGAAACCAACTCCGTGTTGGAGTAGCTGGTCTACTCCTGATCGGTTGGTTCTATCGCCTATGCCAACAAGAGCGAAGTGTTTTAGAGGTATGAATTCTCCTCCTTCAATGGTTCCAGGTTCTGTTGTCGCATGTACAACCTTGGCGCCAAGTATTTCCCAGAGGAACCTTGTGACGACGGGTTCGCGGCGTCGTTGCGGTTTCGCCATGCGAGACATGAAGATTCCCTTGTCCGTAACCATCTGCTGGTCACGCATGAAGTACAAGTTCGATAAGGGCTCCCTTTCCGCTATATGTAAGCGAATACTCCGGGTTCCTTTTTCGGCTTGAAGTTCAACGAGGGGATGGGCGATGAGAATGTTGAAGAAATGGTCTGAGTCGAGGGCGTCGGTGTTTCTTTCCATCTCCCTAGTAGCCGAATCTACCTGACTCTTGGGACCTTCGAAGTTGAATAATTCTAGAGCCATTTTCACGAGGCGTTCTCTGATTTCTGGCCTTCGATCCGCATTATCCAGAATCGTATCCTTCAGCCGAAGCACATCAATCTTAAACTCATCCTTCAGAACCTCCTCTAGTCTTTCATGTTCTCTCCGTGCCCCATGTCTGCTGAATGCTCTCTCGTACAGTGACGCGTAGGGATCCAGTAGACCGAGGAACATTTCCATTCCGGGTCTGTGGATGACGACTCTTCGGAGCGGTTCCCATTCTGCGGTTGCTTTCGCTTCGAAACTCAACTAAGCCACCCTCCTAACCGACGACTTGTAGGCCCATCCGAAAATTAAGAGACTGAATACAACAATTACGATTGTATCGTATGGGTAGTGGACGAGCCCTATTGGTCCTATGGGTAGGAAATTGTCGAAGGTGAAAAACGGATCACCTATGTACGATATGACCGCTAGGCCGCCCAAGTAGACCCAGATCCAAGCCGTACGTTTAAGTTCGCCGGCAATCGGTCGTTTGAATAGATAGAATAGTGGTGCTGCAAGAATCATTAAGACAGCTCCCACGATGGTCCAAGGCCATGCGGCCCAGTAAACGAATATTGATGCCCCAACAAACCCTATCACTGCAATTGCTAATGCGAACGGTATCTTTACGGGCCGATTAACCTCAGGCCTATTCTTCCTCAGTACCGGTAAGGCTAGCGCTGCAGCCGCATAAGGCACTAAGGTCGTGATTGATGCCACTAGAGCAGCTGACGGAAAGTTTGGAATTAGGATTTGGATTATCATGGTTAACGCTGACGCAAATATCAACGCCTTAACTGGTGTTCCATATTTCTCATTTACCGTACCCATGGATTTGAAGAACAAATTATCTCCAGCCATGGCGAAAGGAATACGCCCCTGAAATAGCACCCAGTCACCGCCAGCCCCAGCAGTGGAAATGACAGCGCCAACAATAGCAACCGCAGCAAGGATAGGCAATCCCAACGCAGCGCCGACATTAGCGAAAGGGGAAGAGAGACTACCTATCGAAACCCAATCGCCAACCTTCAATCCTAACCCGGCCCAGTTAATCATTCCAGTGAAAGCAAAAGAGACAAACATGTACACCGCTGTGACAATTCCGATCGTTAGAAGCATCGCCAGAGGAATATCGCGTCCGGGGTTCTTCACTTCTGCTGAGGGAATGACCACTGCTTCAAAGCCTGTGAAGGAAAAGAACCCAAGCGACATCGCTAACCCTATACCTGTAGTTCCGAACGGAAACTGGTTGGAGAAGTTTGCGAAGTTTAGATACATTAAGCCAATTCCTGCGAAGAGTAATAGCGGAATAATCTTACCGAATGTAGTTATGACACCGTACAAGGCACCCCACTTCACCCCGAGAATGTTCATCGCAGTCCATATCCAAAGGAAAACAACTGCGATAGCAATTCCAACAGGCGTCAGCGTCAGTCCCACCGCTAGGCCCGGAATGTAGTAGTTGAGGTACGTGACGAATATGTCGATTATAGCTGCCGTTCCTATGAACGCGTACAGGAAGTATGCCCAACCCATTATGAATCCACCGAAGTCACCAAGCGCAAGCCTTGGTAGCGCGTACGGGCCTCCCGTAATCGGGAAGGCAGCTCCAAGTTCAGTGTATGGTAGAGCGAGAAAGACTACGAGGATACCGGTGAGAAGCAAAGCGTACAGGAATGATGGGCCGGTAACTGAAAGCATTACGGCAGGGAGAGAGAAGATGCCTGAACCAATCATGCCGCCTACGGCTACCCCGGTGAGGGCAAGCAATCCCATCTCCTTCTTTAGTTTCGCATGCTCAGAAGTTTTTCCCGTTTCTTCAACCATTTTCTTTTCTTGCATTGATAATCAGACTCCTGGTTATTTCAAACAGTACTCCAGTACGCTGGCCGCGCTGTAGAGTTTGTTTGCGCCCTGCTGCCAGACGATCGACTGGGCTCCTTCGATTACATCATCTGTGATCTCCAATCCTCTATGTGCTGGGAGACAATGCATAACGACCGCACCAGGATTCGCAGCTTTGAGGAGAGTGGAGTTGATCTGATAACCCTGGAACGCTTTTATTCTTTTATCGCGTTCCGCGTCTTCCCCCATGCTCACCCATACATCGGTATAGAGCACGTCAGCACCCTTGACAGCATCCGTTGGTTTTCTCGTTATGGTTAATTTCACACCGGTTTCCTTTGCCAAGCTCTGTGCCTTCGCGAGAATTGCTGCGTCGGGATCGTACCCCTCAGGGCAGGCTACGTTCATGTTCATTCCAACCAACGCAGATCCTAGGAGGAGTGAGTTACACACATTATCCCCATCGCCAATATACGCTAGGGTAAGGCCCTGGAGTTTTCCTTTTGACTCGATAATCGTTAGAAAGTCGCTTATGATTTGTGTTGGATGTTCAAGATCACTCAGGGCGTTAACAACGGAAACGTGACTATGCTTAGCAAGCTGAATTACAGTATCGTGCGCGAAAACTCTTGCCACAATACAATCCAGATAACTACCCAGTATCCTAGCCGTATCCTGTATCGGCTCCCCACGAGTACCCTGCAGCTCGCTTGATTGCATGTAAATCGGTTCGCCCCCGAGTCGAAATGCCGCTACTTCAAAACTCGTTCGAGTTCGAGTGGAAGGTTTCTCGAACAAGAGCCCAATCACTTTCTTCTCAAGAATATTTCCTGACGATCTTCTGGCGATGCTTTCTTTCAGAGTTCTAGTTCTTTCAAGAAGATCGGCGAATTCCTGTTTACTCAAGTCAGCTACAGATAGAAATGATCTACGCGACCCTACTTGCATTATTCTACCACACGATCCCTACGAGGATAAGTGACTTAACCGTGATGTCCACTTTGAGACACAATGTGCACACATATCTTATCTATTCTGGTAGGCAGTTAGCTATCATAATTACTCAGTGTGATGAGTTAACGCGAGTGGATGCGTATGAAAGCAAGAAGAATCGTGATAGTTTTCCTCACATTTTTGATCGCATTAAGCCTTTCGAAAACGGGATTACCGGTTGCACATGCAATCGGCGTAGCGGATGTCATCGAACAAACAGTATACTGGGGAACTGACATATCGAATCCCCAAACAGCCCATCCCGGCGACACTAACATCGTACTATCGATAGTATTAGCGAACATCGGAGATGACATTGCACGTAACGTAACCGCCACTCTATACTTCTCTCCACCAGTTGATTATACGTATGTGAGTAACGGGGTTCCAACGAACGCAACCTCCTGGACGAAGCTAGCTGGCGATATGGATGCTGGGAGCACGTTTACGCTCACTTACACGGTCTCTGTTGAACCTTCTGCCGTTCCTGCGGTTTATCATTATAATCTACAGATAGCTTTCAAATCGGCTCGTGAGTTACAGCAGATCACGAAAACTGTGTTAATTGACGTTCCGATAACTCAAGGAGAACTTCACATCCAATCCACTGTAACCGATCCCTTGAAAACCTTCCCGGACAGCTACGACAACACTGTAACAGTCACGATTGCAAATTCAGGAAACGGTTTGGCGAAAGATGTACAAGTGTATCTGGAATTAACGCCGCCGTTCTTAGTGTCTTCCAGTGGTTCTACCCAAATTTTCCTCGGCAATCTACCCGCAGGCCAAACTACACCAGCAAACTTCCATGTCGACGTGATGCCGAACGCTACGTTCGGCCAATACGAAATTACGTTAGCTCAAGTTATCGATAATCGACTTCTACCGATCGGACAGGTTCCTCTATACGTGGCTGAAAAAGCCAGGTTCGCAATTCTCAGCATCAACCCTGATACCCTCCATCCTGGTGATTCAGGAGTCGTGATAACCGTTCAGGTACAGAACACAGCGTCGGTACTCGCCGAATCCGTAAGAGTGGAATTGCAAGTCGGTAACGACATTACCGGAACGTTGTCAGATTTCCTCAGTGACATCCCCCCCGGGCAGAACAAGACGGCGATCTTCACATTGACCATTGATAACAGTATGCCAGTCGGAGCGTATCCGGTGGGTTTGCGTTTCGACTGGACTCAGGATAATAATCAATACGCACTCGATCACACATACCTCGTTACGTTATATATACAACCAGGTGGAGTCTCTACATACGCGCCTATCGCTGCGGTAGCTATCGTCATCATTGGTGCTGCGTACTTCGGAAGAAAGAAGATATTAGAGAAAAAAGCGGCAGCCAAGTCGACTCCTGCTGCTAAACCAACTCCTACTCCGACTAAGTAAGCTATGCAGTACGCATCGTGTCTGGAGCAGAAATAGGTATGGGCCACCGATGGGTGCTAATAATCGTACTTCTGTTCCTGTTCGGGAGCATCGCGTCCCCAGTAAGCGCCCACACGACTCTCGGAGACCTTAACGGATCTCCACAATTCTTCAGATCCAACGACAATGAATTGAATCCCTCAAACACTTTTGGCACGGCGCATGTCCCCGGACCACTCGGGTTTGTGTGGCCTGGCAGCGGACTGGACAGCTACACAGGACTATCATCGAATCCGCCCGGATACCAAAACCCGTTCACAACATACGAGGACCCACTTCAGCTGGCAACCCATTCCTATTCTCCTGAAGGGGCAATCCTAACCTCAATGCGAGACCATGATAATGTTGGGGATTTGATATTCGCGATAAACTTCTCTCAACCCCAGCTATTCCATCAGTCAGTTTTCAATTACTCCAGCCTCGTGATTTACATTCCCGCTCCGATCTTCGATCGAACAGGCAATCTTATTCAAGATGGATTCGAGCCTACTCTTGGCATTAACTGGGGAGACGTAGGCATACCCGCCCAGTATACATACAATAATGGAAATGTTGTGGAAGGCAACAACGCTAACATCGTGACAACGATTACTGATGATTACGGGAGCATTTCCGTAGGCAAAGCAGGTCCGAGCGATCCATTCGGACCGGGCTGGTGGATTATTCAAATCAGAGCGCCCATATCCGGAATTAGTTTCACTGCCGCACACCATTGGTCTGAAGTGTATTATGTCCGCATAAATCAGATGAAAGCTCCGGAAACGGCAGGACGCTATTTCTTCAAAATATTTCTCAACGATTCATATCCGTTGCAGAGCCAGTTACCAACTCGTCCCTTATTCAGCGAGGCGATGCCGATGGAGAATTGGCCTGTGCTATTGGTTAAGGGGGAGGTGGATCCAGCAATAATGTGGGGAACCATTAGGTATGGGGATCTGAACGCTACGCTATTCGGCAAGCCAATCCAGCTACCGGGAAAGGTTAGAGCGGTTGGGGTTGCGATCGATCCGATAACAGGCGAGTTGACAGGTCGTGCTGTGGAAGCTCGAGGATACTTCAATGCTACCAACCAAGGCCATTATGAAGTGGAAGGAATTGCCCCGGGAATATACGACATCTACGCTTCAGCAGCGGGTTATCCTGAGCAGAAGGTGGCTGGGAACGTGCACATCCTACGCGGTCAATCGCTCCATACCGATCTTTACCTCAAGGTAGGACCGGAGCTTCGCGGTACAGTTTATTCTAAAGAAAATTTTGGAGAAGATCCTTGGGCCGGACAACGCCCAATACAAGTAGTAATTTTCGACAGTTATGGTCCTGGTTACAATGACCCACAGAACGTACAGTCATTTTCACCCGCTAATCTAACAAACGCCCCCTTTACATCTTACGTAAACGATAACACAGTCTTCTGTGCAGGTATCGAATTCTCTCCCCCGGGATCCTATCCAGGATGTGCGACCAATGGTAATGGGTTACTTCCTGGAAATTCACCTAAACAAGTAGCCTTCCCATGGGAAGGACCGGTTGGGTATTATACGCTTACTCCACCTCCTCCTAGCAATCCGAAAGATCCTTTTGGACTCTTCAATGGTGTTGGACCTGCTGAGAGTTGGTGGGTCGACCCGCAAGGATCACCTAACTCAGCGGACGGACTCGGATCATCTAATTCAGAATTTTT
>DASQZS010000028.1:0-3492 GCA_035638535.1 Candidatus Acidiferrum sp. | reverse complement strand
GAATTAATCGACTTAGCCCTGGCGGTGAGTTCTGTGGATTATGATGAAATCCGCAGTTATGTTGAACGTCTGGTTGGAGATGGAAGCAAAGGATTAGCTCGCGTCCATAACGAATCAGCTGCGATGAAAAAGTATGGTGTGTTTCCTATAGATGCTCCCACTGGACGTTTTCTTGAATTAATCACGCGAATCAGATCGCCAAAGAGCATCCTAGAGATAGGCCCCGGAATAGGTTACGGCTCTCTCTGGTTACTAAGAGGCGCAAACTCAAAGACTACTCTTGACGTTATCGAAGTAAATCCGTACATAGCTCGAAGATTTGAAAAAATTATGGCAAGGGAAGGTTGTCGCAATACGATCAAAATTCACCACGGCGCCGCGTTACCGGTACTCGCTAAAATGAAGAGGACTTTCGACTGCATATTCATAGACGCTGATAAGGGCGAGTATCCCGATTACCTACGACAGTCACTCCGACTTACTCGAAGAGGTAGCGTCATCCTTGCCGATGATATTTACAAGTTCTGGAACAATTTCCCGGCTGGACAGAAACAAGCGGATCAGCAAGGGGTTCGCGGATACACCGAGATGATCTTCAAAGATAAACGACTAAGCAGCCTAATCCTCCCCCTCGGCGACGGCTTAGCAATCACCTTCCGAATCAAGTAAATCAAGCACCACATTTACGGATGATAAGAACTGAAAAGATTAATTATTCGCACACACAATCGTCATTGCTAGACTTGGAGCGTGGCATTTTAAATAGCGTCTTAGGCTTGATTGAATCAAGAGCGGCCGTAGTCTGGTCTGGTCTAGTATAAACGTAGTATATCCTTCCGTGGGCTTTCTAATGAGTCCCTTTCATTTGCCGCAATATGATCGAAGAGCGGTAAGATTCTCTGATTCCCGATAACTGATCTCCGCGTATGATACAATAGTGTGCCGAGAACAGTACATTAATATCCCGCGTGAGCTGTATAATGTTTTGATGACCGATGGCTCAGCAAGAAATAGAATTCGATGGGCTATATGACACAAGGTATGAATGCGCATGTGAATGCGACCAATGCGTTGGTAACAATCACACCTTCTGTGAATTAGGTCTCTGCGAATTCAGCGGCAAAACTTCTAGGAGAATTCAGCAGAAGCTCCCACCTCAGCCCTATTGAAATTACTAGTTGACGGCGTATGATCGGTTGAAGAACCTCAGCATTATTTCGCTGCTTACCTTAGGCCTCATGGTTGTCGTTGCGTTGCGCCAGTGAACGCGCCCGATCAACTAAGGCGGATACTACATATAATCAAAATTTGATCTTGATAATATTTCCTTCGATTCTAGTTTCGTATACCCGTTGGTCGTACGTTTTCACTTCTGCCATCAATTTTCCCATATGTTCCATCATTTTCAGGAATGATGGAGGCAGTTTCTCTAAGTCTTGGCTGGGTCCACCAAGTTTGGCTTCTGATTGCTTTTTTCCAGTTATCACGTCGAATTGTGCGCCGTGAGCTGCGCAGGTAACGATGTTCCCTCTTAGGTTTCCACTCGAAAGGCGGACGCTCATGTGACCACATCTGTCAGCGATGGCGTAGAATTTCCCTGCAACATTAGCGATCAGGACCTCCACCCCATCTGCCTCAACATGCTTCATCCCACCTACAGGAATTTCATCAACCCTAGCAACCTCTAACCAACCCTTGAAACGTGAAGACTCTTCCATTATTCTTGACACGTCCATCAATGCAACAGTTACGGACATATACTTAGTTATACTCAGTTAGGCTGTAATCGTGAGAGTGGTGGCTTTTTAGTGGCTGTTGGTTTGAAGCTTCTTTGCTTCATCTACGTAATCTGACAACGTAAAATTAGGATTGTCTTCAAATCTCAACTTTAAATGACCGTAAAGATTGCGTGCTACAGCTCTGCCTATAATGCGTGCGGCCGTCGATCCAAAGAAATTCTCTATCATCGAAGAAAATAATTCTAAACGATAGGGCACCTCGGCTTTAGTAATTCCATGTTTCTCGAGAAGGTATGCATACAATGACTCCATTACTTGTATGCTCATCAGATTTGAAATGGTTTCATCAATAGAGGAACATAGTATGCCATTGAAGTCGCTAGCAAAAAGCAATGCATTCTCCATTTCCTGAGACATGCTTTCACCCTTACCGGGGGACTGCAGATAGGGATGCTTCCACATAGTGGAAAATCCAACATGGAATTCTACCAAACGTTACCTTTTCGCGATTACGGGGCTATCTAATGTCAACTGGGAATGGTTTGCTGAAAGAAATTGTGCTACTTGCGTTAAGTCCAAGTTGTGTGCTTTGCGATCAAATTCTAAAAGCAGACTCTGGCTAGCGTATCTCTTTGTTGTTTCATGATCGTTCATCGCTCGTCTTGATGAAAATTCGTGTAGCTCAACTCATACTACTTATTCACTTGCCGTAAACCAGTCATCAGGTGAAAGTTGATATTTCCTGAAGCTCTTTAGCATTAATGCGGGTAATTTGATTGTTCGGAAAAGTCTTTACAGTTATCCTAGTATGTTCTTTCCTTACTCTCGTGCAGCCTGTCATCGTAACTCAACACGTCGTCCTTACAGATGCAGGCTTGCGTGCTCAAGAAATTATGCCTCTCCAAGCAACAAACGGAACGATGTCCCTTACAACCGGCATGAACAGTACTTCGGCCGGTAGTACCGCGAGCATGAACACTACGTTGAGCAGTAGCAGTAACTCGAGTAATGCAATTTCAACCGTGACCGCCCAGATAGCCAGCTTGCAGTACCAAGTGAACAGTATGAGCGCGCAGCTAAGCGCTATGAGTTCGGAGGTTAATTCCATAAATCAAAATGTAAGTGTAAATGAATGGCTATCGATCTCAGACCTCGGCCTAGCCATTCTCGCTATTATCGGTCTAATAGCGGTAGCACAACGTGCCGACAGCCAAATCAGTAGCCTGTCCAACCGACCATCTACAACACCGCCTGCTAGTGCTCCTCCGAAACCACCGCCAATGCCACCGGCTACGAAACCAGTCTCGCCTCCTCCGTCATCGGCAACTTCTGGTTCTACAGAACCATTACCAGCGCAGCCTGAGACACCACCGCAACAATCCAAAACGCAAGCATGATGCAGAACCGAGAAAACGGATGAGACTCAAAGTCGCTAAAGCGCTTGTCATCATTTTTCGTAAGAATTTAGTGTAGAGATAGAATTCAAGTAGCGAGTTCAAGAATACTCGATTATTGATATGAGACGACGACGTTAACGCTCGTTGGCTTTTGGAGGTCAGACCGCTTTAGGAATAGTCTTAGGAAACTCCGCCCTCTCGTAGGGAATTCAAGTCTGCGCGTGTCTCCCGCGCCCACGTCCAGCGAGACCGACATCGGCGACCACCCACTAACATCGCTGGTGAAGATAATGGGTAACGCCGTTTCGTAAAGCGTCCCAGTGACCGCAGCCTCGCCCGTATTAGTCACGGTGATA
>DASQZS010000027.1:0-12627 GCA_035638535.1 Candidatus Acidiferrum sp. | reverse complement strand
GAAGTCATTGCAATTTTTCTGAGAGTGTCGGAATCAGTCACGCTTATTGGCTCGCTGAGTCCATCGACTATCTCTCTGGCCTTGTCGGCCGCTTTCTTGTATCCTTCCACTATCACGGTCGGATGAACATCTTTTTCAAGTAACTTTTCGGCTTGATCTAGTAGTTCGCCGGTTAGGATGACGACTGTAGTGGTTCCGTCTCCGACCTCGTTATCTTGTGTTTTGGCAACTTCGACAAGCATCTTTGCGGCGGGGTGATGAACGTCGAGTTCCTTCATGATCGTAGCGCCGTCATTTGTGATTACGACGTCTCCGATGCCACTTACAAGCATCTTGTCCATCCCTCGTGGACCTAAGGTGGTCTTGACAGTCGCAGCAACTACTTTTGCTGCGAGTATATTGTTTCGCTGCGCATCTCGACCAGTTGAGCGCTCGGTTCCTTCTTTCAGAATTACAACGGGAATATTTTGATTAGACATCTCGATTCATCCTCACCAGTATTTTGTTACTAGTGGTAAAAATCAAATATATAAAAGTTACTAGAGGTAAATCATTGGCTGAAATCGAACAGCTTGCGATCCGCGACTTGGGAGATACTTTTCTGTGCGCTACCGGCTTTGACGATGTCTTTCTTCTCGTCCGTTATCTCGGTAAGGATAACGATCGCTTCACCGAGTGTGATGTTGATTATTACGGCCAGCTCCTTTGAGGAGATGTCGGATTTCTCCTTCATCATGACTTCCGACACGTAACGCTTGTGACTGTTGTACATTGGCATCGCATGTACTGTCTCTACAAGAATCCGCCACAACTCGTCGCTGTTGGGAAGCGATCGGTCAATGACTTTATTCATTTGCTTTTCACGAACTCATGTGGGTAGCAGGTCATTGATGTGCGAAGCATGCGACCATATGCTTTGAAGAAGTACTGTCTATTCGACAGAATCCGAATCTTACGAATTGGATAATAGAGTCAGCTTCTTCCTTTTCTAAGTCGGCTTCAGCAAAACCGTCAACCGAAGTCCCATCCGGCAGAAGAACTTGAACCGCGATATTATCGCTATCAGTCGACGGGACCCACTGTAATATGGGTGCCTTCGAATGATGTTCGGTGTCTTCGACGATTTGTCCCTTAAAATCCTTGTCACTCCTAGCGCCTACTGGTTTGAAATTGAAGAGATTCATGAATCGAACCTCCGGCTGACATTTTAGGAGATTGGAATCGTTTCCTGACACTAGGAGTGTTGCTTGTCCATCCTTTGGTTCAATACGGATGGTTCGATTACCGAGGTTAGGTTGTTCTGGATGTAGAGGTGGGTGAACCTCGAGAGGTTCCTTCAACCCCGTTACAGTAACTTTGATAGGGTTTGCAACGAAGTAGTAGCGATGAGCGATTGGGTCAATAATTTTTCGGTTCATCGCATTCAGATTGTCCCAACTGATCGTGACGTCTACTGGTTTGGGTCCAATGTCCCATATGAGATCTCGGATCGTTTTCGGACTATAACCTCGTCTACGAAGTGCCGCTAGTGTCCCAAGTCTAGGATCGTCTACTCTTGAAATTTCTCCTTGCTCTACTGCTTTCATCATCTTTGACTTGCTGAGGTCCATTCCTTGTATTTTGAGGCGTCCGTAGTGTATCGCTTCTGGGTATTCCCAGCCTAAATGATTGTACATGAATAGTTGGCGGTCCATGTTTGTGAGATGCTCTTTTCCTCGAATGATGTGTGTAATTCCTAGAAGATGATCATCTACTCCAGATGCGAGATTGTAGAGAGGCCAAACGTCGAACTTTGATCCGATTCTGGGATGAGGAGTTTTGGTAGTATCAATGATGCGGAACGCAGGCCAATCTCTCACTGCAGGATTTGGATTCGTGAGATCCGTTTTGACGCGGACGACTGCCTCGCCTTCTTTGTATTCGTGTTCGAGCATCTGGCTCCAACGTTTTTCGTTGATTTCAACGGTGAGGCTTCTGTCGGGACAGGGCAAGCTTGCATTTATTTTGTCGCGAAATTGGTCTGGTTTGCACTGACAGACGTATGCTGCCGCTTTGCGAATGAGAGTTGTTCCGACTTCATAGTAGATCTGAAGCCGATCACTCTGTATGTATTCTTCATCCCATTGGCAGCTTAACCAGACAAGGTCTTGCCGGATCTTTCCGTAATACTCCAGTTGAGCTTTCTTCAGCCTTGGATCGGTGTCCTCGAATCTAATAATGAATTTACCATTGTACATCCTGGCGTAATCGTGACTTAGGATTGCAGCTCGCGCGTTACCCAAATGTAGCACAAAGTCTGGATTTGGTGCGACTCGGGTCACTATTTTTTCGTACTTGTTTGCGTTTGTTAATGGCGGTAGCCTTCGCTCTTTATCCTGTCGTTGCTTTGACAGTTGATCGGGCCATTTTTGGTTAACCAGTTCGCGCAAGGATTGAAGAGAGGTGGAGTTCACTTCTTGCACAATTGTCTGAACCGTCGGCATTAGATCATTAGCTTGGGCACGTAATTCTTGGTGTTCTCCGAGTAACGTGCCAAGGACTGCCTTCAGATTTGCTTTTCCTTCGTGTCGAACGGCGTTCAGAATTGCTGCCTTTCGTATTTCTTCGCTTATATTTTCATACATGTGATGGTTGCTCTTCACGCATGTTTGATCAGTATAAATGCTCGTTTAGCAGGCGAGCTGCGCCACCAACTTCGCTTCTGAGAACTTTCGTGCCAACATTCGTTTCGATATCTTTACACACTTCTTCAAGATGCTCCGGATACGTATTGATGTACACTGACGGTCCAGTGTCGAGCGAGTACCACACAGGCACGTGTTGTTGACGAAGGGCTACAACGCGTCTGATTATGCGGATCGTTTCAGGGCTCATCAGTATCAGCTCATCTTTTCCAGTCATGGTCACGGCGTGCAGGCTAAGCGATTCGATCTCCGCGATTTTGCTGATTCGATCTACATCTGCAGATTCGATGGCGTGCAACATTTTTGGCAACGTAAGTCGTACTTCTGAGAGTCGTGCTTTGAAGAAAGGCGATGAAACGGATTCATCGTGGGCGCGGTCGGTTTTGATGTCTGATGATATTGGGATGATGCCCATAGCTAAGCGGATTCGTTTTTCTGAAGCTAGCTGCCGTGCGTATGATCTGCCTTTTCTCATGGCGTACCATATTGAGAAACCACCGACCAAACTCCTGCTTGCCGAGCCAGCTCCGAGTCGAGCAAACTCGCTGAGACGTTCAGGTGACAAATTCAAGTCCAAAGCGCTCGCGGTAGCTAGGGATATCGCCGCGAATGCTGCTGCCGAGAAACCCAGCCCTTTTCCTTCGAGGAGTGAGTTCTGGCTCTCTAACCTATAATTTATCTTAGTTTTGGCAAATTTGCGTAGAGGATTGATAACGGCGAGTATCCGCGCGGCTTCGTTAGCATTTGGTTCGGCGCCATTTATCATCGCTATGTCCTTTTCGAGTTTGTGGTCAAATTCTACGGTCGCGGTTGTGGTAAGTCGCCCCACGCAAACTGAGATGCTGTCGTGATAAGGCAGTCGAAGTTTCTTATTTTTGAGCCCGTGATATTTGACCAGGCCCTGGATAGCGTGCGCGATGGCGGTAGATTTCAACGGTGTTACCTTCTAATTGATTACTCCGGTAATTGTGGCTACACGTACTGCAGCTTCTTTGGTGAGACCACTGTCTCCAAATATCGTGTATCGATCTGGTCGAATCGAGTGAGCTTTCGTTAACGCTTCAACAATGTATTCGGCGTCTATGCCTAGTTCAGTAGCGGTTGTCGGAGCTCCTATTTTTCTAAGGACATCTCGTATGAGCTCCCAATTCGCTCCGTGCAAGTAGGCGCATAAAATAGTTCCGACACCACACATTTCTCCGTGCAGGGCAGGTATTGGTGCAATCGTAGTCAATGCGTGGCTGAAGAGGTGTTCGGAACCACTACACGGTCTACTGCTACCTGCGATGCTCATGGCGACTCCGCAACTGATTAGTGCTTCAACGAGAGTCCTAACACCAGACTCAGAGATTGTTCTGATAGTACTCGCATTCTTGATAACTAAACGTGAACTCATCAACGCAAGCTCCGCAGCGTAATCGCCGTAATATTCACTTTTTATTCGGTGTGCAAGTTTCCAATCTCTAACAGCTGTGTATTTAGCCAGAACGTCGCCGCAGCCGCTTGCTATCAGTCGGTAGGGAGACTTCGCGATTATTGAAGTGTCGGCGACTATGGCAACGGGCGAGTGGGCGACGTAAGAGTACGGACGATTTAATCCTTTCATCGAGACAAGAGGACTGGCTATGCCGTCGTGCGATGCAGCGGTAGGAACACTAAGAAAGGTTTTTTGTTCTTTCATGCTACTCAACTTCGCCACATCGATGTCTTTGCCACCTCCAACTCCGACGACGATATCCGCACTGCGGAGCTTTATCTCCCGTTGAACATTCGACACTTCATCCGTGGTAGCGCTTTCAGTTATGATGATTGATGATTTGAATCCTGCTTGATCGAGTGATTGAATCACTAATTCAGCGGCTATAGATCTGACTCTTGGTCCGGTCACGATGAGAGCAGTTCCTGAGTATCCTAGGCGTTTGAGAGTTGCACCAACATGCGGCGCCACGTCTTTCCCGATAAGAACTTCGCGTGGTAATTGCATATAGTGGGAGTCTGTAGGGAATTGAGACGTCGGTGCCAACCTCACACCAGCATTAGTAACGAGATTGTTGCTACACTTATTATAGCCACGAACATCGCCACGGCCGTCATTCTGGAGATCTTGTATACAACACTCATCAGATGTTTCAGCGACTTCGAGCCCAATGTGGTTAGAGTGACTTGGTCCGATACGACAGCGACCTCCGACGGTTCCAGGTCTTTGAGTGCGTCTTGGCATGCGACTTCAACCTCTTTGAGCAAGGCTTCTTCAGAAACAGCTTCGCCCACTGGATGATAGCCTAGTCTCGCGGATACAATACCGTTCACCATGTGAGTGTCAGTAGTCAGGACTTCGCAGTCTTCGAACCCAAGCCCCTTCACTTTCTCAATTATTATCTCGCGCAGCCCTGTTATCATATTATTACCGTCGATGTTTATGTACGCGAATCGGTGTCCTGCTGCTTCCACAACAATGACGGAGATTCCACCAGCGCCTAATCCATCCCTGAGCGTGAACTGACTAGGGTGTCTCGTTGATCCTCCTACGCTGAAGGAAACTCCTTGTTGTTGAGCTGAAATCTGGAGGCTTGCCAACGCAGCGTCTTCTAACCCCCCGACCTTTTCAGAAGTCATCGTTGTGGGTCCTGTTAAACAATTGTGTGCATCAATTAGGCCGACATGACGGAATTTCCCCCTTGTTAACCCAGTGATCCGGTTCAGGACTTCGGACGGTACATCTTCCATGTCATGGGGCGAAGTTGTCATCGTTACTAGAGCACATCCATCGAAGATCTGTGAGGTTGCGGTGGCAATTTCGTTGTTGACTCTGATTACTGGAGTAGCGTGATCGGAATACGATAGGTGGGGGATTGACTCGATTACCCATTCAATGATTTTGGCGTTTTGTTCTTGTGAGACGAGGTTAAGTTCATGCCCTGATACACCATGCGGAACCATACCGACAGCGTCCAGACGCATTCGAATTGCCGTTTGAAAAAGGAACGGAAGAACGCTACTGCCGACATTGAGAAATGGTCCTGGATGAAAGTTTGAGACGAGCATGATGCTCTTTACCTGGTTCGTGGATTTACGTCGAAACACGTAAGCCGCGACATCGATCTCTGTCTGAATGCCGAGCTCACTCAGATACGATTCGAGTTCATCGTTCTTTCCCTCCAGCCAGTCGATCAGAAATGACCGAAACATTCGAATCGGTGAGAAACCGATTATTTTCCGGCCATAGGTCTCGACGAAGGTTATCAAGCCAAAGGCAAAAGTTAGTCCAACCAGACTCGATAAGATCAGTGCAGTTGCTACGGTGGCCCATGGAATTTTGAACAGTACTGAAATTAGCACCGCCGTCATTGTGGGTTCTATTAGCGTGAAAAGTGTTCGTTTCAGGAAAGATATTCTTGACATTGAAAAAACAGTTACTGCTCGCAGCGGAATCACGATGAATAGTCCGACGATGAACGCGAAATTGGGGAAGATGAGCGCAGGAATTGCCAGCGAGATGATGCTGCAAACTACGAATATGACTACCCACATGATATTTGTAAACAGCGAAAAGGCCAGACAGCGTCGGAAGTAGAATAGAGGATCATCGCCCACTACAGCGTAGCTTAGTACGATCGAAGAAGCGAACGAGGGGAGAGTGAACATGGCGACTCCCCAAATTGCACCAGTGAGCAGAGAGCTGAAGCTTTGCTCTGCGATCAGGAAAGATATGCCAATACCAGCAGTTGTATACAGGAGACTTGAGGCGAGAATTACTTGCGTTGAGGGAAACGCAACTTTTCGGATAAAGTTGTAATATGGAGTCGTTCCGCTAATTCTTTTTGAAAACGAATGAGCCAACCAGTTTTCCTCAGCACTGGTTTAGTGAATCGCCTGAATGATCTTCCGAATTTTCTGGGAAGAGCCTGCTCTCTCAGATATTGTTCCAGTCACAATTACCTTTGCTCCACTTTTCACCAGTGATTTCGCTTGGGCAGGAGTCTTAATGCCCCCCCCCACTATGACAGCGATCTTCGTAGCTCTTGTTACAACTTCAACCAGGTTCGGTGAGACTATATTCCGGGCTCCTGACCCGGCTTCAAGGTAGACATATCGCATTCCTAGGTACTCTGCCGCGAGAGCATACATCGCGGCGAGTTCCGGTTTGTCGTTTGGAATCGGATTCGCGTTCCCTACGAAACCAGCAGCACCCGGATGATCTCCAATAATTAGGTACGCGAGAGGGATTGGTTCCAGTCGATATCTTTTGACCAAGGGTGCGCCTAGAGCTTGTGCGCCAGATAGGTAATACGGATTAATTGAATTCAGCAAGGACATAAAAAATACCGCGTCTGCATACTGACTGAGACCGGCTACATCGTTGGGAAACAGAATAACCGGCAGTTTCGTCGATTTTATTGCGTTAACAATTGCATCCAATTCATATACTGAAGTCGCCGTTGAACCTCCAACCATAGCTGCAGTCGTACCTGCCTTCTTGGCTTCCTCGGCAAGTAGACGCGCAACCGGCGGCGTCAACTTCTCGGGATCAAAAAGAGTGAGATGAGCGACACCATAGCTCTCGATGGCCTCTTCCAATTTGCTTTCGATTTTTCCGATTTTTTTATCGCCCAATAGACCGGACCTTGGTAAAGTTGAAATTAGCTAGAGTTGGTTGCACAAACTGCCCGTGATACTATTAAAACCAACGGGTTTGCCCCCGTAATACAAGCCGACGGGCAGTCAGGTAGTTGAGTTCTGTGATTAAACTTGTGAAATAAGATTAAAGCTGTAGGTACCAGACTACAAAGTTCCGTGGTTGGAGACGCGTGATGAACTTAATCCGCGGACTGATTTCGTTGATGCGTCTTCCTAATTGCATTATGATCGGCTTTTCGGTCATAGTTGGTGAGATAATCGCTACCGCCCCGTTTTTTAGCGGCCAATCGGCTCTCTACGGATTCTTAACGGGGTTCCTTCTCCTCGCTGCGTCTATGGTACTTAATGATTATTCTGATAGCGACGTAGATGCAATTAATGAACCAGAACGACCCATCCCTTCGGGTAACGTAAAGCCCCCTCAGGCGATGTCATTTGCGATTGTCTTATGTGCGTTAGGTTTCTTGTCGGCTGCCCAAACTGGTCTCTTGACATTAACCGTTGCGGCTTTTAGCGTGGTTGTAGCTGTAGCTTACAACTTCAAGTTCAAGAAAACCGGTCTACCAGGAAACGCTTTGGTGAGCGCGAACGTAGCTCTGCCGTTCATTTACGGTGGACTGGTAGTTGGGAGACCAACATGGGCGCTTCTGATATTCGCCACTCTTGCGTTCATTTCAAGCATGGGACGTGAGGTTGTGAAGGGAATTGTTGATGTGACGGGTGATGCGGCTAAAGGGATTCAATCCGTCGCTGTGAAAATGGGAAACGCGTACGCAGCGAAACAGGGGGCCGCATTATTCTTGACAGCCGTAGCACTCAGCGCCGTGCCTATCGCTGTTGGCGTAGTTTCAAATACATTCTACTTCCTACCATTGGTAATAATCTCCGACATTGGGTTTGCGTTGACTTCATACTCGATTGTGACAAACCCCTCGGCCCGAAATGCGAAGAGGAACAAGAAGTATACCCTTCTTTGGATGCTCTTCGGATTGTTGGCGTTCGTTTTTGGTGCACTGTGAAGGGCTTACTAAATCAATGTTGCTTATCGGGCCTGCTTGCGGTTGCAGGTAACATTTTTATGAGATCAAGTTGTACCGATACTCGAGAGAGGTTCCATTGCGAATTAATAAGTTGCACACGGAGTCACGCGGCAAGAGGAAACTATCGAAGGAAGTTCTAACGGCTTTTCCGAAGGAAATAGTGGGAACCTTTGCGCGTCTTCCTCGAGTTTTCAAGAAAGTTGACATCGACAGATTGATGGGTGATAAGATCTCCAGAAGCATGAAATGGCGTTACGTACGCAGAATGGAGAACCTTGGAATCGTTCGCCATGCCACGAAGAAATACTATCGGAAGGTGTACGACACGATTTCTGACTGGATGGAGAAGGACGCCATACCAAAGATAAGGTTAATGGAGTCTCTAGTCGAAGTGGAGACTCCTTCTTAGTGGTTAGTGTATTCGGTTAGAAGTTCCTTTGCTCTGTCGAGTCGCACCATTCTTTCTGCAACCATTTGAGCAGAGATCTTGTCAATGAGATCGCCCGATGCGCCTGCGCTGATAGCAATGTTTCTGGCGTGTAGGCTCATGTGGCCACGCTGAATTCCTTCAGCGGCTAACGCGCGTAGCGCGGCCAAGTTTTGCGCTAATCCAACAGAAACTATTACTTCTGCAAGTTCTTTGGCACTTTTTATTCCCATAATCTTCAGGGCTAGTTTGGCCATGGGATTGGAAGCGGTAGCCCCTCCGACGATTCCTACCGCCATTGGCATCTCGAGGGTGCCTACGAGGTCTCCGTTCTTTGTCTTCTCCCAAGTGCTTAGTGGGGTGTAGTGACCTGATCTTGCTGCGTACGCATGAGCTCCCGCCTCTATTGCACGCGTGTCATTGCCGCTAGCCAATACGACGGCAGTTACTCCGTTCATGATGCCTTTGTTGTGTGTTGCACAACGGAAGGGATCAGCTTGGGCGAAGGCATATGCATTGATTATGCCGTCGACGACTTCCTCTCCTCCCAGTAGTTCCTTGTCGAAGACTGCTTTGGCATAAGTCAAGCGCTTTACTGCCAAGTTTGAGATGATTCTCAGGTAAACTCGACCACCGGATATTTGCTCAACGAGCGGAGCAACAGCTTCTGCCATGGTATTAACTGCGTTTGCGCCCATCGCATCGCGGCAGTCTACCATTAGTTCAGCTATTACCATCTTTCCTAGCATAGTCTCGAGAACTCGTACCTCTAAGTCGCGAGCTCCGCCGCCTAATGATACGAGTACGGGGTCTTGATTATTGGCATGTTTGAGGATCACGTCTTTTTGGGCAAGTATTTCGAATCTGGCTCGGTGCACATCGTGAATCCCAACTATCTGAATCTGACCGATCATAATGGGATCGGTTGAGACTGTTCGAAATCCACCTTTTCCTCTAGCCATCCTCGCAGCATTGCTTGCTGCGGCGACGACAGACGGTTCCTCTATGGCCATTGGGACAAGTCGGTCTTTATCGTTCACTAGGAAGTTGGCTGCGATACCCATTGGGACAGGCATCACTCCTATCACATTCTCTATCATGCGGTTGGCGGTCTCTAGTTGTAGAGCTCCGGATTGGCGTAGGAGATCTGTTTCTTGGTCGGTTAGTCCTGCGTACTCTTTGATGGTCTTAATTCGCTCTTGGACAGGGAGTTTGTAGAATCCTGATAGTTCTGAGGATTTGGTCATATTGTAATCACCCTGCAGTCAAGAGCAGATCATTGATCTCTATGGGCATATTGTTCTGGGCTGAAGCCTCTCTGCTGCAGCCATTGTTGCGTTTCCCCAGTAATAACCAACGGGGCTTGGTGAAGTTCTTCAAGGTTCTTTGACCCAGTTAGGAACATGGCGTTCTTTAATTCTTCGATGATCGCAGTCAATCCATCAACCGCAGTTTTTTCTCCGGCATTTACCGATTTGAGCATTGGGAGCGCTGAACCGCCGAAGTGTGCTCCTAACGCGATGGCCTTGGCGATGTGCAACCCGTTTCGGACTCCCCCTGAAGCAAACACCTTGAGCGTGGTTGTGTTTGCGACTTCTACTATGCTTGGAACTGTCGGTATTCCCCAATCCCAAAAAGTGGTTCCCAGATGCATCTGAAGTGAATAGTGCTTGTCTCTGGCACGGTAATATTCGACACCTGCCCAACTTGTGCCGCCTAGACCGGACACGTTTATTCCTTGCACTTTCGTGTTCTTTAGTGATGTCGCTGTTTCTTTGGAGATTCCGGCTCCAGTTTCTTTGACCAGTACGGGTACCGAAATAGAGTCAGCAAGCTTAGCGATGTTTTCTATCATGTTCCTGAAATCAGTCTCTCCTTCGTATTGGACGGATTCTTGTAGAGCGTTAAGATGGATGAAGATCCCGGTCGCATCAATCATCTCTACCGCCTTTTTTGCGCGATCAACTGCGTCTTTTCGCATGAGTTGAGGGCATCCCAGATTGGCGAAGAGTGGGATGGATGGTGCAACTTCTCGAGCTATCCTGTACGTGTAGGCCAAGCGGCTATCTTCGATCGCTGCACGTTGGCTTCCTACAGCCATGGCTATCCCGAGTCTTTCAGCGACTCTAGCAAGAGAACGGTTGATCTTTGCGGCTATCGGAGTTCCGCCAGTCATGGATTCGATTAGAATAGGAGCATTAATCTTGTATCCGAAGATCTGCGTCGAAAGATCAATTTCTTTCCTGTCAATTTCTGGAAGCGCCTTATGGATCAGACGGACGTCATCGAATCCTGACGAAACATGAGCCTGTACTGGTTCGTGGAGGGTTGTCTGTATATGGCTGAGTTTCCTTTTTGCGGTTTGGTTTCTTCGCATCGATCATTCTTCCTCGTCAATAGAGACTTTAACGCCTTCTGGCATGAAGGTGCCGTAGAGGATTTCCCCTCCTGCCTCCTGTATCGCTTCTGTAACGTTGGACGCGTAATCGTTGGCTAGAGCAATCATGCATCCTCCTCCACCTCCGCCGGTCAACTTGGCGCCTAGTGCTCCGCCTGCTCGAGCTGCTAGTATTAATTTCTGTAGTTCTGGCGATGAAACTCCTACTAGCTCTAGGAGAGCCTGATTCTGATTCATTAATCTTCCAACTTCATGTGCGTTTCCAGCATTCAACGCTTCGGTAGCTAGATTCGCAATATTCTGTGCCTCTGAGGCGAGTTGATCATAACGTTTCGGATCATTTTGACGCAGCTCCGTTACTTTGCTGATGAGCTGTCCAGTCGATCTGCGCTTTCCAGTATTACCTATTATAATTGTTGGGAGATCTGCGGGGGTTAGGTGCGATTCGACGTATCCTTTTCGGAACGTGATTAGACCACCGAAAGTCACGGTCGCCTGATCTACGCCTGAAGGTCGACCGTGGATAATTTTTTCTAATGAATAAGCGGCTTCGAATATTTCCTGTCTAGATATGGTCTTTTTCAGTACTGCGGATATTGCGGAGACGGTGGCTACTGCTGTGGCTGCTGATGATCCTAGGCCCATTCCAATCGGAGCAGTTGAGGTGACGGTGATGCTTAAGCCAGTGTTCGCGTCATATTTCTTTAGCGTGAATTTTGCTGTTTCGAATACTGGTCGAAGTATCGACTCGGCGCCTTCTCGAGTCGCACTTACCAACTTTCCGGATTGTGTCATGAACGTTGCGGCGATAGCCAGGTCTCGAGAGGCTATCGTTAATTTATCGTCTAATTTTGTTTCTACCTGTACTCTGGTCGGAAGATCTACAGCCATTGAGATTGCCGTGTTTCCGCTTACCACGAAATGTTCGCCGAACAGAATCGTTTTCGCTGGAGATATTGCGGTGGCCTTCACGATTCGCTTTCACTGTCGCGTGATGATTATCGATCCGTATCCGACAACTGAGGTTTTGTCTCCTGTTATGTCCCCGCTCGTCTTGTAAGTCAGGAATTCAGTTTTCACATTACTCATCTTTCTAGCGGCGGCTAAGAGCACGGTGATTGGACCGTACCCGCACATCGTGACCTTATTCGAATCTCCCAGTTCGTTTAATTTTGAGTCATCCAGATTCATGATCGCATCAATTGCTGTTTGATCGCTTCTCACAGCTTCGTCGTGTGGTTTGTAGTGCGTGAAATCACTTGAGGCAATGATTAGGTAATTTTTTTCTGTTATCTGGTTGATAATAGTGGTCGCAATCTCTCTGCTAGTTTGAAGATCTTGCATCATCATACAGATCGGGACAAACTTGACTGAGGTATTGTACAGGAACTGGAGAAATGGGAGTTGGACTTCGATCGAATGTTCGTATCGGTGAGCCAC
>DASQZS010000026.1:0-8847 GCA_035638535.1 Candidatus Acidiferrum sp. | reverse complement strand
TGACGGTCAGGGGTCTGGAACGATCGCAGGATCAGAGATCAAGTCACTCAGCTTCCCAATTAGCTCAACCCACACAGTCACCGTAGATCAATACGTGCCGGGCAATACGGGAACGCGTTATTTCGCCGCACAAAACAGTTTGACCGTAAGCTCCTCCGGAAGCCACACGTTCAACTATCAAGGCCAATATATGTTCACGGTTGGCACAAATCCTAACGGAATAACGCAGGTATCGGGAGGAGGTTGGTACAATGCAGGATCAACCGTACAAACCGGCACAGCAACTTCCACACTCCCCGGATCATCTGGGACACAGTATGCTTTCCAAAGTTGGCAGTTAGATGGAGTAGCTCAAACAGGGAATCCGATCTCTGTGACCCTCGACAAACCTCACACAGCCATTGCCACATACCAAACTCAATATCAACTAACGATAACCTCTCCCTACGGGAATCCGCAAGGAGCTGGATGGTACGCAGCCGGTTCAACTGCTACATTCTCAGTATCCTCGCCTAGCGGGATCCTGATTCAGCAGACATTCGTTCAATGGCAAGGCGATTACGTTGGGACTTCCACGCAGGGCACAATAGTAATGGACGGCCCGAAGACAATCCAAGCGACATGGACCACGAGTTACATCCAACTTTACATTGCCCTAGGCGCAGTAGCTCTGATCGCGGTTGCGATAATTCTTGTCCGCAAGAGACGATCTGGTGGAGGTCAGACAACTAAAGCTACACCACCTCCACCTCCTCCACAACAGACAAGCACCACACCAAAGCCCTCAGACGAGGGAGGACCAGTTAACTGTCCGTCTTGCGGAGCGGAAAATGCTGCTTGGCAGACATATTGTATTAACTGTGGGGGCCAGTTAACTGACAAACCACGGCCCACCGTTTCAGAGGTTCCGGTCTCCTCGCAAAGTGATCCGCTGGGAGAGAATTCGGAGAGTGGGTTCGAATAACCAATTGCGTTACTAGATTCTGTTGACCATTCTGAGCGAGATCTTCTCTACGCCCTCACAGGATACGATGAATTCGATCACGTCGAATCTTGATAGACGAGCAGATTCGCAGCCTCTTTTTTTCATAGTCTCTGGAGAGCACGAATCTCTCCCTTCAGCAGAGGTTAAGGCAATACTCGAATCTTCGGGAAAATTTGGTGCCGTCGATTACGAAAAACATTACCGGTTATTGAATGTAGAAGGACCTAGCAGCGTACTTCATGAGGTAGCAGAACGCAGCCTGATGTACGATCGATGTGGTCTAGAGCTGGGCAGATGTCATGCCGACGAGAACGAATTAATTCGACTCATCCGAAGTCTTCCCTTAGACAAGATTGTAGGCAACTCGAAAAACTTTGCCGCTCGATCCATTAGGTTGCATGGAGTGAGCAAAACGATTCGTCGTCCCGCGCTCGAACGAGAAGTGGGAGCTGTGATTAAGGAACAGGTGCCGCGCTTGGATGTTCGACTCCACGCTTCTGACGTGACATTTCTTTGCGTAATGTTTGATGATTCATTTCTGTTCGGCATCGTTGCATATACCAAACCTTCTGGATTAATCGCTCCTCGTAGACCACGAAAACGACCCGTCTTTCATCCCGCGACTATGCCTCCCAAGATCGCGAGATGCATGGTAAATCTGGCCCGCGCTAAGCCCAACGACACTTTTGCTGATCCATTCTCAGGCGTCGGAGGCATCGCTATAGAAGCCGCCGTTATCGGATGCGAAGTCGTCGCCATTGATGCTAGCCTTCGCATGATCCGAGGAGCACGCCGAAACCTCAAACACTTCGCACTCAACTCACTCGGTTTCATACTAGGTGATGCACGTTCAGTTCCACTTCAAGGATTACGCGCAATTGCGACGGATCCGCCATACGGGCGTGACTCCTCAACGCGAGGGGTCAAAGTGGAAAACCTGTACAGTGATTTTCTGGCCGGAGCCCAAGCCTCACTAAGGAAAGACGCACACGTTTGCATTTCCGCGCCTTCGGAGATTGATGTTGAATCCTTCGCCAATGATGCCGGGCTAAAAGTGCGAGAGAAGTATCTTGTAAAAATTCACCGTAGCCTTACAAGGCAATTCGTCGTAATACAGAACCAGTAGGACGTGAAAATCTAACGCCCTTATCAGTCACTTTCCTGGGCACAGGAGGAAGTGTCCCCAATAGATTTCGTAACCTTCCAAGCGTTCTTCTGAGAACTGGCCCAGATCTCTTGCTATTCGACTGTGGAGAAGGTACACAGAAACAATTCCTTCAAACAAAAGCCGGCATGAATAGGAAGATGCGTATCTTCATTAGTCACCTTCACGGAGACCACGTCTTCGGCCTTCCAGGCATGCTTCATTCCCTGGCATTCATGGGAAGAACCCGAGAACTGGAAATTTTCGGGCCGAAAGGCATACACCAATTGGTGTCGTCAATCAACGCTATTGTGAAATTTAATTCGACGCAATTTCCGCTAATAATAAAAGAAGTTCACGCGGGAAGAATCGTCGATGATGACGAGTATGTCGTCCGCGCAGCCACAGCAATCCACGGAATAACTTGCTACGCCTATGCCTTCGAGCAAAAACCGAGACCCGGAAGATTTGACCCGAAAAGAGCAAAGCAACTTGGAATCCCCGAAGGCCCGCTCTGGAAGAAACTCCAATCAGCAAAATCCGTGAAGATCGGTACGAGAACAATTCCATCTAAGCTTGTAGTCGGACCACCTCGAAGAGGCCTAAAATTAACATATGCAGTGGACACTCGACCATGCGCGAACGTAGTCAGGCTGGCCAGGGGTTCTGACCTACTAATACACGACAGCACCTTTGATAACGCTGCCGAAAGAAAAGCTAGAGACTATGGTCATTCAACTTCAACCGAAGCGGCTAAAATTGCGAAAAGATGCAAGGCCCGAAAACTCGCCCTATTTCACATAAGCGCCAAGTACGAAGACGCAACGCCCCTTCTGATTCAAGCTCGAAAAGTCTTTCGTCAAACCCTTCTTGCAAGAGATATGGATACGATCTACGTCTCGTGAAATCGCTGATACCCGCCTTGTCCTGGAATGGCGGCAAGATAATCCACAACGCTCGAAGGATTATCCGCGACGATCTCTACAGTTATGGGACCTTGCGGGGACTCGCCCATAGGTTCACAGAATGAAGCGTGTCCAGCAAAAGCCGCCTGCTTATTCAAGCAAAATTGAATCCGATTATCCTCAGTTCTGCGCAGAATTATTGCCCTTGCCGCAGTTCGTATTCGATCTTGTTTAATCAGATTACGTAAGGTCGCCAAGATTGACAAACCGTTCCCATTCAACCGCAGCTTTACTCCACTGTTATCCATCAGTATCCTCTGCACTGACGCATCAGGGAAAATATTGTGAATCGCTCGAACCACTTTCTCCTCATCCTCAGTCGGGTTTACCATAGCCTCTATCACAATACGAATAGTCATACGAAACCTAACCGCGAAATCTCCTTCTTAAATTCTGATTGAAGATCGACAATCGTGCCCTCGTTAATCAACACCAAATCCGCGAGAGCGATAACATGTCCCAATCCAACATTGAGCTCCCGAGAATCACGTTCAAAGAATACTTCCCATGTCTTCGGATCATCACTTCGTTTCCGTGAAAGCAACCTCTGAAAACGTGTCTTCGGAGACGCATGAATCGCGACGGTGATAGCTTCATACTTAGATTGCAGCTCCTGCAACTCGTGCATACTTCTAACTCCTTCCACGATAACCGTAGATGACCGGGCACTTTCAATCTTGGGTAGTAGTCGCTTGGCAACGACCGCAACTCCCTCATTCGCCCTTAACTCCAACATGACATTACCCATGTTCTTAGGCGTCGGCTCAATCCCTCTCCGTTCAGTCTCCTCACGAATAACATCCCCAAGCACGAACGCCTCAAAACCTAGACTCTTTCCTGCCTCAGAAGCGACACCTTTCCCAGCACCCGGCATACCTGAAATAGCAATCACTTTCTTCTGTTGCATGCTCCAGCAAACTCCAAGATTCAATGGCTCCTGAGTTGTGAACGGTTAAATCCACTCATCAAATATTAGCCTTCAGCTGGCAAACTGCTTGTCAAGCGAACGCATTCGAAGCTTCATCGCCGTCGACCTTGATGACGAGGCAATTAAAAAGGAGATAAGCCGCGTACAGAGAGATCTCGAGCAAATAGGAGCGCAACTGAAATTCGTCGACCCGAAAATTATGCATTTCACGTTTCGATTCCTAGGCGAAGTCTCCACGGAGACGATTGAGATGGTTAAGAAAGCGATGAACGAGTTAGCGTTTCAGCGATTTGATATCACCATCAATGGAATCGGTGCATTTCCGAATCTTCGCCGAATCAACGTAATATGGGTAGGAGTGAGTAGCGGTGCAGACCGACTAGAACAGCTATTCCAACAATTGGAGCCGAAACTGCAACAGATTGGAATCGCTCATGACGATAAAGGCTTCAACCCACACCTTACAATTGCCCGGGTCAAATCGAACTTGAACAGAGACGCATTAGCCGACTATGTTTCGAAATTTGAAGCTCTCAAATTCGGCACTATTCCCGTTTCCTCGCTCCGATTGAAGAAAAGCACGCTGACACCTAAGGGGCCGATTTACAGCACAATACATGAAGTCACGGCTTCTTGAGGAATTCCGACAAGGTCAACTCATTGAACGACACCATCGCCCTCTGTAATCTGACTAAACGGAAGTTAACTCCATCCGTGAAACGAAGGCAAGAAATTGAGAACGCGGCTGAACAAATCAGGAAAGCGGTCGAACGTGAATGTGTAAAGGCAAGATTAGACGCAGAAGTTCGCCTGGACGGTTCATTGGCGAAGAACACTTGGATTCAAGACACTGTCGATGTTGATATCTTCGTACGAGTCTCACCTGAACTCACAAAACAGCAGCTCGAAAAGATTTGCCTACCCATAGCAAAAAGAGCGCTCGCTCCGAACGATATTATCGAACGATACGCCGACCACCCATACGTGGAATCATATGTTCCAATAGCAAGCGGAACAGTTCGAGTGAACGTCGTCCCATGCTACAATGTTGAATTTGGTAAATGGCAGAGCGCCACCGATCGCACGCCCTACCATACGCAATATGTACGCGAACACTTAACGAACGAAATGACGGATGAGGTACGATTATTGAAAGCGTTCCTAAGAGGAATCGGATCATACGGTGCCGACATCAGAACAGGAGGCTTCAGCGGGATGCTCGCGGAAACCCTAATCCTCGCCTATGGGGACTTCCTGCAAGTCATAACCGACTTCTCCACATGGAGAGAAAACAAGTTCATTGACATTGAAAATTATTACGCCAAGAGATCTGATGAGATCCATCAAATTTTCCGAGAACCATTAGTTGTTATTGATCCAATTGATAAAGGCCGAAATTTAGCTGCTGCCGTCCGCCAAGAACAGCTATGGAATTTCGTGGCAGCTTCGCGGCGATTCCTTCAAAATCCAACACGAAAATTCTTCAACGAACCTAAAATCAAACCCTTAACTGCACACGAATATCGCGCTTTCATAAAAGATCGCAACTCATCGCTCATCTGCCTCCAAATAGGCAAGATCGATGCAGTGGCCGACGTGCTGTGGAGCCAACTCTACAAAACAGAACGCGCATTAACGAACCTACTCAAAACCAACGACTTTCAGGTAATACGAACAGGATCATGGACCGACGAAAAATCAATGACCCTCGTCCTCTTCGAACTTGAAACAGAAAGATTGGCACCAACCCGACGCCATACCGGCCCACCAGTAAGCAAAACGAACGAGAGCGCAAATTTCATCAAAAAACATAGACGTGAAAAAAGCACGATCTCAGGTCCCTGGATCGAAGGACAAAAATGGATTGTTCACAATCAACGACCGAAAACATCCGCAATCCAGCTATTAGCATCAAATCTTAGATCTGGCGGAAGACAGGTAGGCGTCGCAAGCCTACTCGCCAAGTCCCTAAAGAAACAATCACGCTTATGCGAAGGCAACCAGATCGCAACTTTGATTTCTCGAAATCCTCAATTCGCCAAATATGCACGCATCTATCTCTCAGGAAGACCGATCTGGCATGCTTGAAAATCAGCCATTGCCATTAGAAAACATAATTGGAACTCGGGCTTCACGATTTCTAACATATCCACAAACCGATCACAAGGAAGCAAAAAATAGAATGGCTGAACTACATGCCGCAGACATAACTGCAATACAGTTCCGAGGATCAACCCGTATCGATGGAATACCACTACTTGGAAAAGGATGCGCGGGAGTAGTAGTGCAGGCGACACTCGGTAGAACTACAATTGCACTCAAGATTCGTCGTACCGATGCAAACCGATCCGATATGATGGAAGAAGCCAGATTATTGCGGACTGCAAACAGCGTAAATGTCGGCCCACGTCTGATCGCGGCAACACGAAATTTTCTTGCCATGGAACTGTTCGAAGGAGAACCATTATTCAAATGGGCTCAAACCCAAAGAGAAACCAAAACCTTGAGGCCCATTCTTAGAGCTCTCCTCGTCGATTGCTTCAGACTTGACGCGATAGGACTGGATCATGGAGAATTAAGCCACGCACCCAAGAATGTGCTAGTTGGCCATCACAGCAGGTCTTGTATCGTTGATTTCGAAACGGCCAGCACTTCCAGACGAGTGGCAAACGTAACCTCATTACTCCAATACTTCATCTTCGGGCAACTATCAAAACAAATAGGCGCGCGGCGACTCTTCGAGAGCAGAAAATCATTGTTGAGAGCGTTGAGTGTTTACAAAGAAGATAACTCAGTAACGAATTTTCATAAAATTCTCGAAGAACTTTCACTCGATGAGCATGAAAGCTTATTATGAGTGCCTAGGCTTCTGCAATTGCGAGGGGCCGTCGTCTAGAAGAGATCAATTGCTGTTAATCTCTGGGCAACTTGGTCTGGGAACACGATTCCGCCAACAGGATACCAGAGCGCGAACACGCGCGGTGAACCTGGGGCGTTGGTGACCTCAAGAAAAACCGGTCTTGAAGCCAGAAATCGTGGGTTCAAATCCCACCGGCCCCACCATTTTAAGCTACCTTTCCATTATTAATCGAACTAAATCCGTGAATTAAGTCTCGTTAGAATATGAAAACGGATTCAACTGTTAACTTTTTGTTTGGTGGTATAAAGCGGTCAAAACGCGCTTTGCAGTCTCGAAATGTGCTAAAGTCCCACGCCTCGTCCCTGAGGTCGCGAAGAACTTCTACCTGAATCGTCTCATTTCTTGATGATTCGGAATGTGTCCCACGAGCAAATCCATGTGGAAACCATCGAACCAGCGAATCTCATTGTGACGAGACTAACCCACGATAATGTTCCAACGCAAGTGATAATGGGGGTCCTTGATGCTGAGAATTATATAGAAGCATCCGAATCGTTAGAGCATGTCTCTTGAAGGAAAAGTCGCAATAGTCACTGGTGCCAGTTCTGGGATCGGAAGGGCAACAGCGGTTCTGTTCTCGAAAATGGGTGCTAAGTTGGTACTTGTCGGCAGAAGGCTGGATCCTTTGAAGGATACTCTGTCCGAACTTCATGGAGGACGGGGGTTAGTGGTTCAGGCGGATGTTTCCAAAAGTCAGGACGCAAAGAGAATCGTCGATGAGACGTTACGTGAATTTGGTAAGTTAGACATTCTAGTGAACAATGCTGGCACAGAAGCTCCGTTTAAGTCATTTGCTGATTTGTCAGAGGAGGAATGGGATTATGTGATGAACATCAATCTCAAAGGAGTGTTTCTGTGCTCGAAATTCGCTTTCCCTGCTATGAAAAAGAACGGTCGCGGCACAATCACAAATGTTGCTTCGAATTGGGGGCTCATAGCGGCTCCGAACGCAAGTGTTTATTGCGCATCTAAAGCGGGAGTAATATTGCTCACAAAGGCTATGGCGATGGATGTCGCAGATTATGGAATAACTGTAAATTGCATCTGTCCAGGTGACACTAATGCGGGAATGGAACTTAGAGATCTCGCACGGTTCTCTGAAGAACGAAGGGCGCCTATAATTCCAAAACTGATCCCTGTCGAACAAATATCCCATGCTATTTTGTATCTCGTCTCTGATAACGCCACGATGAGCACAGGTACCGCGCTGATAGTGGACAATGGTTCTTCTTCTGGTGAATCCCAGAGACTTCTCACTAAGAAGTAATAATCGAGACGGGATGAGACCAATGAAACTTGGTATTGATACATACAGCTATCATCTTGCGATAGGATGCTACGAGTATCATCCTCGCAAACGGATGACTTGGGACGAGTTTATGTCAACCTCAAAATCCCTTGGCGTGGAGGGAGTGATGATAGTAGAGTTCAGCGAAGAAGAGAAGAAGTCAAATGAGTTCATCAGATCGATCCGCACGAAGGCCGATGAGTTGCATCTTTACATCGAGACAGGAACAGATGGAACTGACGTCAAGAGACTTTCAAGGGATCTCCGCTTCTCACAAAGTATTGGTTCCAAGATTATGAGGATAACCGTTGAGTTCGACAGATACTCAAGAAACTTCACGGTTGAAGAGCAGCTCAAGGCAGCGGTTTTAAGACTAAGGGAAGTTACGCCTCTCGCCGAGAAGCTAGACATTAAGCTCGCAATAGAAAACCATCAAGACCTTAAATCTTCAGAACTCGTTTCACTACTCCACCAAGTCGATAGCGACCATCTGGGAATATGCTATGACACAGGCAATTCACTAGCTGTCCTAGAAGATCCGATCTACACTGCTCAAGAGCTTGCACCCTATTCGTTTACAACACATTTCAAAGACTGTTGTTTCGCCATGTCGCCAT
>DASQZS010000025.1:0-3511 GCA_035638535.1 Candidatus Acidiferrum sp. | reverse complement strand
TAATCGACTGCGCTTCATTTTGAATGCCATATGGATTCTCGCCGCCTACGCCGTGTAATATTTTATCGAAGATTCTTTTTTCTTCTCGCTGAATTGATTCTTTAGAGGGTTCTTGGAACGATTTGGTCATCACGTATTTTGCAGCTCCAGCGCCTGCTTGAGCGCCGAACACTAGGCATTCCGATGTTGAGTTCGCTCCCAACCGGTTTGCGCCGTTGATGCTGACGCATGCAGCTTCTCCTGCGGACCATAGCCCGGTTAGAGGTGTTTCGGCGTTTATGTTCGTTCTGATACCTCCCATCATGTAGTGACATACCGGACGTATTGGCAGCGGTTCAGTAATTGGATCGATTCCTCGAAACTTGATCGCGATCTCTCTTATTCCAGATAGGCGCTCTTTTATTTTCTCTGCTCCTAAATGTCGGAGGTCGATCAGCACATAATCCATATCTGCAACGTCATCGTGCAATCCGCGTCCTTCTTGTATTTCAGTAATGATAGCACGAGAGACAACGTCGCGGGATGCTAGTTCAAGTTTTTCCGGCGCATATTTTTTCATGAAGCGTTCGCCCTTACCGTTGATCAGTATGGCTCCGTCTCCGCGCGCTCCTTCGGTTATCAGCACTCCAGAGGGGATCAGGCCGGTGGGATGGAATTGGACGAATTCCATATCTTCCACAGGCGCGCCAGCGCGGTATGCCAAGGAAAGTCCGTCTGGGGTTGAGGAGTAGCCGTACGTTGCGAATCGATATAATCTACCGGCTCCTCCGGTCGCGATTATTCCGGCCTTTGCACTAACAACATGAAAACCGCCAGACTTGAGATCGATCGCGGTTATTCCTGCGAAGACGCCGTTTTCTACGATAAGTGAGGTGGCGTACCATTCTTGATAGAAATCTATGTTATCGAACTTACGAGACGTGTCGTAGAGCGTTTGCATCTCAAAAAATCCGACGCGGTCTCCGGCAAGGGTTGCTCGTGGAAAACTGTATCCTCCGAAGTTTCGTTGCGCAATTCGTCCATCTTCAGTTCTTGACCAAGGCATTCCCCAATGTTCAAGTTGGTATATCTGCGCGGGCATCGAATTGACGAAGAATTCAACTGCGTCTTGATCGGCTAGGAAATCGCTACCTTTGATGGTGTCGTAAATGTGAGATTCAAGTGTGTCTCCTTTGTCAACATATAGAACCGCCGCGGTACCTCCTTCAGCTGAAACGGAATGGGACCGCATGGCCTGAACTTTGGTGATGACGGCGATCGTCGCTTTACCGTTTGAAACGCGAGCAGCTTCTATTGCAGCTCGCAGTCCTGCTATTCCTGAGCCTACGATGATTATGTCGTATCTTAGTGTCTCAGCCACAGCTACCACACGCGTTGAATTCAAGTTGCCATTCGCGACACTTCATGAATATAAGGGTGAATCACGTTCGCTCAAACGTAAGACCTCGCTTGCTGGAGGTGCAATAAATTAACAGAAGAACGCTGACTAAAGTACTCGGTTTAGTTTTCGGGGTCGCAGTTCTCGTCGGGTTCATCTACTATGTCGGCGTTGAATCGGTCATTAGAATTCTTCTAAGCGTTAATCCACTGGTGATTGTCGGCCTGGCAGGAATCGAACTTTTGGGGTTCGTTTTCTATGCGACCGCATGGTATGTCCTCATACTAGCGACTGGACATCGCCTCCGTTTTCTAACATGCCAGGGAATTACGTTCGCGAGTATTTTCGCCAGTTATACTATGCCTAGCGGCGTATTTCTTGAAGCCACGCGGTGCATCCTCGGCTCGAAGGCGGCTAAAATGAAATTGGGAGAGACAACTGCTACGGTAATTCTTCACAGGATTCTCTACATTGTCGGGTTCCTCGTGAGTATGGCAATCGCTTTCATCGCACTGGTAGTGGAGGGGAGAGTGAATTCGAATGTAGTCTATGAAATAAGCGCCCTTCCAATAATTGCCATAGTCGGACTGATTATTCTACTCTCTATTTCATTGTTCCCAAGAATTTTTCACCCACTCCTGGATAGGCTGTTACGGTTAGGACAACCAATACTGAAGTTGGTTCAGAAGAATGTTTCAATGGATGGAAAGGCGGATCAATTCCTGTTGGATTACAAGTCAAGTTTTCGCCGTATGATATCCACTCCTGGCCATATGCTGGCGTCCTTCGCTGCGAGCATGTGCGACTGGGGATGCTCCGTCGTTTTCCTGTGGATAGTCCTTGCTGCACTCGGGACAACCGTGTCGATCTGGATCGTAGTTATAACAATGGCAATAGGAAAGATGATCCAAATGACGCCTATCGCGGTTCCGGGTATGATCGGAATCTTTGAGGCAGCAGTTACAACTACTCTAGCTCTCTTCGGAGTTCCCGTAGCGATCGGAGCATCCGCCGCAATTTTGACGAGAATCGTGACGTCGTGGCTAGATGTGCCGATTACAGGAGTTGCAGCTTACCATTATGGTTTCAAATTTGTCGGCCAGAAAATGCATTGAGACGAATTGATCAAGTGACCTTATGGAACCTTTCTGACTTATAGCTCAGAATACCGGCGTAGATCGCCCAATGTATGAGTAGTCCATTAACCAACGTTTCATTTACTTCCTGCTCGTGATGCCACCGCATCTTCTTCCGGGCTAAAGCATCTGCCACTTCGGCAGCGGAAACTGATCCCTGCTTTGAAACCATCTCGACGGCGGTTTTGAACGGCTCTATTTTTAAGAGTTGGTCTTTCAATAGACGGATCTTATGTTTCGACGTCTTCTGAAATTTGAGGCCAAAATCGGTTTGGTTAACGTTGCCCCTTTCGATGTTTACGAGGCCTAACATCTCGCCTGCATCGAGTATCGGCAAGAGTGTGGCGACGTCATCTCCAAACTCGTATGCAAGTCTGCTGACATCTATCGGTGATCCTAAACCGCCCGTCACTTCGACTAAACCGATGATTTGGCCAGCTCGCACATTGGCGGGCATTGCGAAAAAAATATTCGATTTCTTCATCTCTGGACTTGAACCTGTTTTCACAGTCAACTTAGCGCGCCTCATACTACATTATGCCAATAGGGAATATATTTTGTCCATCCAAGTGTAAAAATCAGGCGATTTCCTTTCGCGCGGTCTCGGGAGGGTGATATCCATCTCCCCAACAACGTGAGCGGGACGTTGCGATAGTACTACGACCTTGTCAGACAACTCCACGACTTCTTCGACGTTATGGCTTACCATGATTACGGCTTGGATAGATGACGAGGGATTTATGAGAAGCGAGTAAACTTCCTTCCTCAGAAGACCCGCAGTCAGGTCGTCCAGGGAGCTGAATGGCTCATCCATCAATAGGACTTCCGGTTCCAAGGCCAGGGCCCTAGCGATCCCGACTCGTTGCTTCATGCCACCCGATAATTCTCCTGGAAAAACATTCTCGAATCCTTTCAGTCCTACGTGATCCAACATTTTCATGGCTCTCTCACGCTTCTCGTCTTCGGAGAGTTCCCTCTTAGCAGACAAAGCAAACGT
>DASQZS010000024.1:0-5076 GCA_035638535.1 Candidatus Acidiferrum sp. | reverse complement strand
TGGAAAGAATTCGCCTGCTCACGCGGCGACTGTGATTGGTGACACGGTGGGTGATCCCTTGAAAGATACCGCTGGACCATCGCTACACGTTGTCGTAAAGCTTCTAAACACAATAACGCTTGCTCTAGCGCCGCTATTCATCCTGGCACTGCTAATGCATTGATTCCTGTCAGGAAAGGCTGTAGGCGTTAGGCAGTCTTTCCGCCAGCTTCTCCTTCCTCAACTCTCTAGCGCGCTCCACGTTGACGTCAGCTAGGAGTACTTTCTCTTCGTCTTTTGCCGAAGCTACTATTTTTGGGAAAACGATGTTCATTGATTTGTCAACTTCTAAGTCGATTATTACGCTACCCCCAATATACGTCGGGGGATAAGTTACGTTCGGAGCGATGATTGGCAATCTATTTTCAAGTGCTCGAGTTTTTAAGTAGAGTAGCCAAGGTTCCATGCCTCGAGCGACGATCCTAGATGGTGCAAAAAGCAAATCCGCATTTTTCAGTGCCAACGTGCGTGCCGATTCTGGAAATGTGTTATCATAACAAATGGTTATGCCTACCCTAGCAAACTCGGTTTCGAAGAGTTGGAATTCGCTTCCTGAGATGGCCGATTGTTTCTCGCCGAGAAAGAGGTGAACCTTGTCTTGAACTCCTCGAACCGTTCCGTTCGAATCGATAAGTTGGCTTCGTATGCGGATTTGTCCAGTGTCTAAAGTGTTGTAATTGGCTCCGGTGATTACGGAAATTTTGTTTTGCCGCGCGACACGTGACAGTTCACCAATCGCTTCGCCTATTTTATCGCGATATTCGAGAAGCCAGTGTTCGGGTAAGCAGATGATTTTTGCTCCATTCTGCGCTGCAGTTGAAACAGCTGAACACGCATCTGAAATTGCTTTGTTGTAACTCTCCTTCCCTAACGCGAGTTGGGCTGCGGCAACACTAAGGCGCATAAATGTATTGTTCCCTAATTTTTCAGTCTCTTTGATGCCTCATTCAAAAGTTGTTTTGCGATGATTCGTTTCGGAGCTCGTGCTAATGTGAGTGTTTTCCTATCACGATCAACTAGAGTTAGTTCGTTGTAATCCGAGTTGAATCCTATGTCTTCCCGCCCGATATCGTTAACTGCAATTAAATCAGCCGACGTTCTTTGCAGACGATCATTAGCGTCAGCCAGCAAAGCCTCCTCAGTCAGCCCGATCTGAGCTCGAAAGACTATGAGGAAAGTGTCAGGAGCAACTTCCTTGATGCTGTCGATAATTTTGGGCGTAGCACGAAGTTCGAGAGTTAACGTTTGGTGAATTCTGGAATCAATTTTGTGACTGGAAGTTGTTTCAGGTTTATAGTCCGCGGCCGCAGCCGTAGCTATTACTAAATCAAACTTTGTCAATTCAAGCTCTTGTTTTGTTCTCTCGAACATCTCCTCCGTCGTTCTCACCGAGATTTTTCGTGATTGTTTTGGTAAGGGAACGGAGATAGGCCCATGGATTACCGTGACGGCTGCGCCTCGATTTACCGCCTCGAACGCTATTGCGCTGCCCATTTTTCCGCTACTTGGATTTGTAATCCGCCGAATCGGATCAATCGGCTCAATTGTTGGGCCAGCGGTTATGAGAACCTTCTTACCAACCAAATCGTTCGGCGACAGGTTCGAGATTACTGCGCATAGGATGTGTTCCAGACTGGCAAGCTTCGCCTTCTCTTCTTCTTTGATTGGATCTACAAATACGACTCCGGCTTCGATTAGCCTGCGAATATTTTCTAATACTAAGGGTTGATCGTACATCGACTCGTGCATGGCCGGAGCGATGAGTATGGGTATGCGTTCGCCCAGAGCCGAACTGACCAGGGAGGTTATAGGAGTGTCGTCGATGCCGTGAGCAATCTTACCGATCGTATTCCCCGTGCACGGCGCGATTAATATCATGTCGGCTTTGGATGCGCCAACGGTAAAAGTGACATGTTCTATTTTGCCGGTCAGTTTCGTCACTACCGGATTGCCGGTCGCCCACTCGAGAGCGTTTGAGTGTATGATTTGCTCGGCATTATCTGACATGAAAGAGAAGACCTGTGCACCGTGACGCATTAAAATACGTGCGACGTCAGGTGCGCGGTAGGCAGATATGCTTCCTGTCACAGCTAGAACTATGCGTTTGCCTGATAGTTCGTTTCCGTCCGTTCCAATAATTTCCTGTGAAGGATTCGGCAATGAATCTTCCCAACATAATTCATCATAGGTGGGATTAAATTCTACTTTGCAGGTGCGAGAACCCCTTTAAACATGCGTGGCAATTACGGCCACCGTCATTGGGCAGGTTGATATGAGCATTCATGCTTCTTCTCGTGTACGAGATGTCGAATATGCAATCCGCGATGTTTTAGTCAAAGCAGAGGAAGTTCATCGATCTGGCAAACGGATACTTTACCTGAACATTGGCGATCCGGTTAGATACGGGTTTGAAACCCCTGTTCATATTCGCAGAGCTTTCACGAAGGCTGTTGAGGACGGATTCAACTACTATTCTCCTTCGGAAGGGTTGAGGGAACTTCGAGAGGCAATCGCCGAGAAAGAGAATCGTGTAAACAATGCCTCAATAGAGCCTCGCCACGTCGTTGTTACAACCGGTATATCTGAAGCAATTATGTTTCTGATGGCAGCCGTAGTTAATCCGGGTGACGAAGTTCTAATCCCTGGTCCATGCTATCCCACCTATCTGACTTATACGAAGTTCTTCGGTGGAAAACCTGTGGTCTACCGGACCATTGAGGATCATGGCTGGTCTACGGATCTTGAAGATTTGGAAAGCAAGATCACCAGTAGAACCAAACTGATAGTCGTAATCAATCCAAATAATCCATGTGGCTCAGTATTGCCTAGATCCGATCTTACACGGATCCTTGAATTGGCCACCACCCACAATATTCCAGTTGCCGCGGACGAGATCTACGACCGAATCGTTTACGAAGGCTCATTCTCTAGCCTCGCATCGCTAGCCAAAGATGCTTCTGTAATTGGGCTTAACGGTTTCTCAAAAGCGTACCTTATGACGGGATGGAGATTAGGGTACATGTACATTCAGGATCCGGAAGATAGGCTGACGGACGTGTGGGAGGGAATACAGCGCCTTTCTCGATTACGACTCTGCGCGAGTACACCTGTACAATTGGCCGGAGTGGAAGCTCTTCGCGGACCACAACATCACGTTGACGAAATGGTTTCAACATTGAGAAAACGCCGAGATCTTGCTTGGAAGAGAATTAATAAAATTCCAGGATTGAATTCCGCCAAGCCGGCAGGAGCCTTCTATATTTTTCCGAAGATAAGATGGAATGGATCAAAATGGAAGAACGATGAAGAATTCGTAACAGAACTTCTAAAGGAGACTGGAGTACTCGTGGTCCATGGTTCAGGATTCGACTCAGTTTACGGGAAAGATCACTTCCGTGCGGTATTCCTCCCACCCGAACCAGAATTGGAAGAAGCCTTAGCCGCTATCGAACGGTTCATGAAAGCGCACGAACCATAACTTAGCAACCTGTAAACTTTTAATGGGCGCATACAGAACAAGCGTCAGTGATCATGGCAATGTCTGAAGGAACTGACGATCGTCCAGCGGGTTTAATGTATGAATGCATTAGCTGCGGTAAGCAACTGACTGCAGATCAGCTGGCCATGACTCCTGAAATTAAATGTCCCTACTGCGGATATCGCGTACTCAGAAAGTCTCGCCCGCCAATCGTTAAGCGTATTAAAGCACGATAGATTAAATCGGTCTAAACTTGCGATTTGCCGCAAGTTGGACAAAAATCGGCCGAATCTTTTAGCAGACCACCACAGAATCGACATTTAAGAAAAACCGGCTTTCCCATAGCACGCGATGATGATCGCTCCCAGACACTAGCAATCTTTTGCTTCCTTTCAATTCTCTTACCAAAAAATACTGCAAGTTCAAGAAGAACGGCCATCGGCACAAAAAGCGCTATGTCAGCTATCGGCCCACCGTCCGGTGTTATAACCGCACACAAGATGTAAAGAACCGCGTAAATGTAACGGCGTCTTGTAGTCACAGCACTAGTTCTGATAATTCCAAACTTCACCAACAGAACGAAGAAGACTGGCATAGTAAACGAAAAACCGGCAGTCAAAATCGTAATGAACACAAGGTTGTAGAAATCCATAACATAGATTATTGACATGGCACCGGTCAAACGAAAGAACGGTATCATCGCCCAAAGCATGAACGGGGCTAAGACCTTGTAACCAAAAACGGCGCCAATCAGGAATAGGATTGTGAAGGACATTATGAAAGGGTACATCGCCTTCCGCTCTTCAGGATAGAGCGCTGGATCGATGAATCGGAAGACCTCATACGCGATGACCGGAGAACTAGTCGCGATTCCAAGTAGAAGCGAAGCAATCATGTAAATTTCAAGTGGAGCCGTAAATTCTCCGGCGATCAACTGTACGCCTTGAGGAAGGACGTCTTTCGTGATCTGATTCAAAACCAGCGCGATTAACGGGTTATAGAAAGTGAATGGGTCTCGAAGAAAAGACGATAAATGGGCGGGTACGACCATGAAAATTGTCGTAGTTACAAGGAGCGAGTAAATAACGACCTTAAGCCTAGCAGCGAGTTCATTCAGATGTTCCCAGATAGTGCCCGCCTCGCCTCGACCAGTTTCAACCATGAAGACGCACCGACATCAGCGCATGATCAACTTCATTGATCGGATCGATTAACAATTACTACCTCTGATTCGAAGCATAGACCCGCTTTTAATTAGGACTAGGCTAATGCGGCAATTGGCTCTTCCTAACTGCGTCACTTACTTCTTGGTTGATTTTTCAGCGATTTCTTTGGCTATTTCTTCTTTCGTTTTTCCTTCAGTCGAGATGCCAAGACTCTTAGCTGCTACGATCAACGGATCAGTCGATGCGGTTTCTGACGTGGTTGGAGTAGTGGGGGCTGTAGTTTCAGAAGCTGTGGCGGAAGCCTCCTTCGTAGCCTTATCAAACTCTTTCTTCGCTAGGCCTATGGAACGAGCTAGCTCTGGGAGTTTTTGTGGTCCCCAAATGAAAATCACT